>NZ_JAEQCT010000053.1:0-36047 GCF_020738205.1 Microcoleus sp. PH2017_24_DOB_U_A | reverse complement strand
GAATTGGGAATTGGGAATTGGGAATTGGGAATTGGGAATTGGGAATTGGGAATTGGGAATTGGGAATTGGGAATTGGGAATTGGGAATTGGGAATTGGTTTAATTCCTAATTCTAGGTGGTCAAACTTTTTAATACTAATCCCAGTTTATTTTACCCTCTTTAATCTAGTTTTGGTATTAGGTTTTGGCATCAAAAAAGCCAATTATATCATGTCCGGTTAATCAGTTATCATTTCAGTGCGAGCGTCTCGCTCGTTCGCTATAGACGCTCGCACTCGCAATAAATATAAGCCATCGCTCGGACATGATATTACCGATTCTCGATTCGCGATTCGCGATTCCCAATTTGCTAATTTTACCAGGGATTATCAAACCAGATTTTAATCTCTAAACTACGCGCGAACTGCTGAGGGCCAGCAACTTAATAAATCAACTTCCCCCTGAGTTGGGAGTTGCTATTTCTATCAGTCCCAAATCGATCGCCGGAGGTTTTTTCTTTTCCTGGGTACTCGAATAAGTAGCAAATGTTGGCAAAATTTCATTGCTGAAAGCCTCTGCTGCTTTAGAACGGTAGCGGTTGGGGTTGTAAATCAGCGACAAAATCCGAGTTACCAAAACTTCGTCCATTTTAGATTTGTGCAAGACGCCCATCATCAACTCTTTTTCGATCGCCGAAACCGACACAAAAGCAGCGCCCAACCCGGACTGAACAGCATTTTTAATGGCTTCGATGGAATTGAGCTCCATCTCGATTTTCAGGCGGCGCGTGTCAATGCCGCAGCGAGTCAGTACCTGATCGATGACTTTGCGGATAGTAGACTGCGAATCGAGGGAAATAAACTGCAATTTATAAAGGTCTTCTTTTTCGATGCTTTCTTGTTGTACCATCGGGTGAGACGGAGGGAGAATTAGAGCCAGTTCGTCCTCAGCGTAAGGAACAATTTCTAAAGCTTCTACAAGTTCGGTAGGGATTTCTCCGCCAACAATTGCCAAATCGATTTGCCCGTTGGCCACACTCCACGCCGTGCGGCGGGTCGAATGCACGTGAAGCTGTACCGCTACATCGGGGTACTTTTGCCGAAACATCCCAATCATTCGGGGTAGCAAGTATGTCCCCGTGGTTTGAGAAGCGCCGACAATCAAAGTACCGCCTTGGAGATTTTGCAAGTCTTCGAGAGCTCGACAAGTTTCTTGACAAAGCGATAAAATTTTCTCGCCGTAACTCAGCAGCAGGTGTCCGGCTTCGGTCAGTTGAGCCCGCCGCCCCCCCCGGTCAAACAGCGGCACGTCCAACTGTCTCTCTAGGTTCTGCACTTGCAAGCTAACTGCTGGCTGGGATACGTAGAGGCTGTCGGCGGCGCGTTTGAAGCTTCCTTCAGAGGCGATCGCCTTGAGAATGCGTAACTGGTCTAAAGTGAAAGGAAGGTCAGACATATATCTAAATTGTCAGGAAAGCGGTTGTCAGTTGTCAGGAAAGCAGTTGTCAGTGGGCAGTGGGCAGTTGGCATTTGGCAGTTGGCATTTGGCAGTTGAGAGTTGACGGTTGACGGTTGACGGTTGACGGTTGTCAGGAAAGCAGTTGAGAGTTGACGGTTGACTGCTGAGAACTAACAACTGACAACTAACAACTAACAACTAACAACTAACAACTGCCAACCGTCAACTGACAATTGCTCCCATAGATACTTTGTGACACAATTTGGCCGCGAATCAATAACTTTTCTTAATATTTGCAATGACGATCGACTTAGCGCTTGACTCCCACTTAGTTATTCTCGGACTTTTATTTGGTTTTGCGATCGCCCACAGCGGTTTAGCAGCCCTCCGCCCAAAAGGTGAAAAGCTTATCGGGCCGAGACTTTACCGCGTTTTGTTTGCCCTTGTCAGTTTGCCGCTGGCGGTGATTTTGGTTGTCTACTTTTTCAACCACCGCTACGACGGCGTGCAACTTTGGCAAGTACAGGGCGCGCCCGGAGTTAAACCAGTGGTTTGGATACTGTCGGCAATTTCCTTTCTGTTTCTGTACCCAGCAACCTTCAACCTCCTAGAAATTGCCGCCATCCAAAAGCCGGAAGTTCACCTCTACCAAGCCGGGATCATTCGCATTACCCGTCACCCGCAAATGGTGGGACAGGTGATTTGGTGCGTAGCCCACACCCTCTGGATTGGTACTAGCTTTACCCTCGTCACTTCCATCGGTTTGATACTTCACCACCTGTTCGGAGTGTGGCACGGCGACAGCCGACTGCGGGCTCGTTTTGGCGAATCCTTTGAAACCATCAAATCTCAAACCTCAATTATTCCATTTTTGGCAATCCTGCAAAAGCGTCAAACCCTTGACTTGCTTGAGTTCCTGCGCCCTTCCTACCTAGGCGTAGTCATTTTTACAGGCCTGCTGTGGAAAATTCATCCTTTTCTGATGCGTGTCACTGCGAACATATACTGGTAGCATGATCCCTAGGATAGAAAAAAAATTATTAAATTTTGAGGGATCATGGTGTTGTCGGTTAGCGAACGCACTTTTGCACAAGAGGTATTTCAAGCCTCTACCCCCGTTTTAGTTCACTTTTGGGCACCTTGGTGCGGTTTGTGCCGCGCGATCGACCCCACGCTTACAAGTTTTGAAGCACAGTGGGCAGGAAAAGTCAAGCTCCTAGGGGTGAATGCCGATCAAAGTTTGAAGTTGGCAAATACTTACCGACTGAGCAGTCTGCCCACACTGATTTTGTTTGAGGGCGATCGAGTTCTATTTAGATTTGAAAATTATCAAGGTCGCGAGGAACTGCGACGCACTCTGGATTCCTGGATGCTCGCCACTCAGAATTCTCCCCAGACTCAACGCTTACAACCTCAGGAAGCATTGAACAGGTAACATTTCAAAAGCATTGGGCTCTTGTTTAGCTAGATCGGCGGGAATCCCCACACTATATCGTTTACAGATTGGTGTGGGATGAAAGCTAGGTTGATTGAGGTGGGGTGGTTGACCAATCCCGTAGGGCTCTTAGGCCATCATCACTGAAATGGACAATCTTCGATATAATTAGACAGACAGTGGGGCTGGACGTGTTCCTCACTTGAAAATGCTGTAGAGGGAAACAAATTGGAGTACCCCGAAGGAAGATCTTGATATCCTTAACAGGACTCAGATGCCCAAACTATATTGCTTGCAATTAGTGTGGGAGCGTCACAAAGCATTCGCCTCTTGCGTAGAAAGCATTGGGAATTCCCGATTTATCGATCGACCATCCGATCCAAAATCAATGTCGCAGTCTTGGAATCACAGGGCTGCGACATTTGTCTATCTATCTTTTGGCATAGATTTAAGGCGAACTAGATCGATCGCCAACACAAGCAGCAATTCTTAAGGATTGTCGATCGGCAATACTTAAGAATTGTAGAGAGTCTTTCTGCCCAGTCGCGCAAGCGTGTGTCACAATTATTAACAGTTTTGGCAATATCTAGTAGAAACTTTAAACTACCTATCAGTCATGGAACCGCTTTATCAATACGCCTGGCTGATTCCAGTCCTGCCACTGGCAGGCGCAATGCTAGTAGGTTTAGGCTTAATCACCTTTAACCAGGCAACCAACAAACTCCGACAAGCGAATGCGATTTTAATCCTTTCGACCCTCGGAGGGTCAGCGGTAATGTCTTTCGCATTGCTGTGGAGTCAACTACAGGGCCACGCACCCTACACCCGAACCATTCAGTGGGCCTCTGCTGGGGACTTCTCGCTGAACATGGGCTATATCATCGACCCCCTCACGTCGGTAATGCTGGCGATCGTCACCACGGTCGCCTTTTTGGTGATGATTTACACCGACGGCTACATGGCACACGATGACGGGTACGTGCGATTTTACGCCTACCTGAGCATCTTCAGCGCCTCAATGCTAGGTCTAGTAATCAGCCCGAACATCGTTCAGATTTACATTTTCTGGGAACTGGTAGGTATGTGCTCGTACCTGCTAGTCGGATTTTGGTACGATCGCAAACCCGCTGCGGACGCCTGCCAAAAAGCCTTCGTCACCAACCGAGTCGGCGACTTCGGCCTGCTGTTGGGCATCCTCGGCATTTACTGGGCCACCGGCAGCTTTGAATTTGACGTAATGGGCGAACGGCTGCACTCCCTAGTCGAATCCGGTGCTTTGAGCGCAACTCTCGCAACCATCTTCGGAGTCCTGATATTTTTGGGCCCAGCAGCCAAATCAGCTCAATTCCCTCTCCACGTCTGGCTTCCAGACGCAATGGAAGGCCCGACACCAATTTCAGCCCTAATCCACGCCGCGACAATGGTAGCAGCCGGCGTCTTCCTGATCGCTCGGATGTACCCAGTATTTGAAGGACTGCCCGCAGTCATGAATTTGATCGCCTGCACCGGCTGTTTTACAGCATTCATGGGTGCTTCGATCGCAATTACCCAAAATGACATCAAAAAAGGCTTAGCCTACTCCACCATCTCCCAATTGGGCTACATGGTGATGGCAATGGGAGTCGGCGCCTACAGTGCCGGACTCTTCCACCTAATGACCCACGCTTACTTCAAAGCAATGCTGTTCCTGTGTTCAGGTTCAGTCATTCACGGCATGGAAGATGTCGTCGGGCACAACCCCGCCCTCGCTCAAGACATGAGAGTCATGGGCGGCTTGCGGAAATATATGCCGATTACCGCTACTTGCTTTTTAATCGGAAACTTAGCAATCTGTGGCATTCCGCCCTTTGCAGGTTTCTGGTCAAAAGACGAAATCCTCGCCCAAGCTTTCCATGCAAATCCCGCTCTGTGGGCTGTGAGTTGGGTGACTGCGGGGATGACCGCGTTTTATATGTTTCGGATGTATTTCAGCACCTTTGAGGGCGAATTCCGGGGCAATAACAACGCCATCAAGCAACAACTTCTCCAACCGGGTTTGGTTTTCGGCCCTGGGGCGATGAACGTTAAGGAATTGGCATCAACTGGCGAAAATCATGACGCACACGACCATTTTCCTCACGAGTCTCCTCTGACAATGGCTCTGCCGTTAGTGTTGTTGGCTGTACCTTCTGTGTTTATCGGTTTTCTCGGTACGCCGTTTGCCAATTATTTCGAGCAGTTTGTGCGTGCGCCAGGGGAGTCTCTGGAAGAAGTTTTGGCACACGCCGCTGAATTCGATTTGACGGAATTTCTAATCATGGGCGGAAGTTCTGTAGGTATTGCCTTGTTGGGCATTACTTTGGCTTCTCTGATGTATTTGAGCCGGAAAATCGATGCTGGTGCGATCGCCCAAAAAATCAAACCACTTTACGAGTTCTCCCTCAACAAGTGGTATCTCGACGATATCAACGAGGTTCTCTTCGTCAAAGGCAGCCGCCGTTTAGCGCGGCAAGTCATGGAAGTGGATTTGCGAGTCGTCGATGGTATCGTCAACCTGACAGGGTTTCTCACCCTGGTTACGGGCGAAGGTTTGAAATACTTTGAAAACGGTCGCGCTCAATTTTATGCCCTGATTGTGTTTGTCGCAGTTCTGGGTTTTGCGATCGTTTCTGGAGTAGGTTAAATCTGTAGGGAAACGGCATTGCCGTGTCCTCCGGGTAGGGCAACGGCAATGCCGTCTCCTCCGGGTAGGGCAACGGCATTGCCTGTGAGTCTCAACTTAAGGTAAAACCGAGAGTCCGACAGGGAATGATATCATATCCACTCTTCATCGTCCTGTATTCATCTCTCTTATCTCCCTCTGTGTTCTCTGCGTTCTCTGTGGTTAAATCATTCCGATCCAACCGGAAACGATATGAATTCCCTGGTGGACTGACAGCTTAAGTTGACACGAAGAAGGGCATTGCCATTTCCCACCAGAAGATATTTTAAGAACGGGTATTAGCTCAATAACTCAGAATTGACAATTAGCCAATAGAAATAAATCTTTGATTAAACTCAAATTGTGCGATCGCACAAATCGTCGCAAACATTACAAAAAAAATAGTTTCGTATAAAGAAAGTATAAAATTTAGACCAAAATCGCCAAAATGTGTTTAAACCTAATAATTGATGGATAATTTTAAAACGCAATGGATACAGCTAACTTTCCCTGGTTAACAACAACAATTCTGTTTCCCATTGCTGCGGCCTTGCTAATTCCTTTGATTCCCGATAAGGATGGCAAGACGGTGCGGTGGTATGCACTAATTGTGGGTTTGATCGATTTTGCCCTACTTGTTTACGCTTTTTGCACTCAGTACGACTTCAGCAATCCAGACTTGCAACTGGTAGAAAGTTATACTTGGGTGCAGCAACTTGATTTAAATTGGTCAGTCGGTGCTGACGGTTTGTCAATGCCGTTGATTTTGCTGACAGGTTTTATTACTACCCTGGCGACTTTAGCAGCTTGGCCAGTCACACTTAAACCAAAGCTATTTTACTTTTTGATGCTGACAATGTACGGCGGGCAAATCGCAGTTTTTGCCGTACAGGATATGTTGCTGTTTTTCCTGGTTTGGGAACTAGAATTAGTCCCGATTTACCTGATTTTGTCAATCTGGGGCGGCAAAAAGCGCCTCTACGCAGCAACTAAGTTTATCCTTTACACCGCAGGCGGTTCGCTGTTTATTTTGGTTGGCGCCCTGACAATGGCGTTTTATGGCGATACAGTGACTTTCGATATGCGGGCGATCGCAGCCAAAGAATTCGCCCCCAATGTAGAATTGCTCCTGTACACAGGATTTTTAATAGCCTACGGCGTCAAACTGCCAATTTTTCCCCTGCACACTTGGCTCCCTGACGCCCACGGCGAAGCAACCGCACCCGCCCATATGTTGCTAGCAGGAATTCTCCTGAAAATGGGCGGCTACGCCTTGCTGCGGATGAATGCCGGAATGCTCCCGGATGCTCACGCTACCTTCGCACCCCTCTTAGTAATTTTGGGTGTAGTAAACATTGTTTACGCCGCCTTAACCTCCTTTGCTCAGCGGAATTTGAAGCGCAAAATTGCTTATTCTTCAATTTCCCACATGGGGTTTGTGCTGATTGGGATAGCTTCGTTTACCGATTTGGGAACGAGCGGCGCTATGCTGCAAATGGTTTCCCACGGTTTGATCGGGGCCAGTTTGTTCTTCATGGTAGGCTGCACTTACGATCGCACGCACACCCTCATGCTCGACGAAATGGGCGGAGTAGGCAAGAAAATGCGTAAGGTTTTCGCCATGTGGACAGCTTGCTCTATGGCATCTTTAGCTTTGCCGGGAATGAGCGGTTTTGTCGCAGAATTGATGGTATTTGTAGGCTTTGCAACCAGCGACGCTTACAATCCGGTGTTCAAGGTTTGCGTGGTATTTCTGGCTGCTGTTGGCGTAATTTTGACTCCGATTTACCTGCTGTCGATGCTGCGGGAAATCTTCTACGGTTCTGAGAATAAGGAATTGGTGGAACACGAAGAGTTGGTGGATGCAGAACCGCGAGAAGTGTTTATTATTGCTGCGCTGTTAGTGCCGATTATTGGCATTGGTTTGTATCCGAAGATGCTGACTCAGGTTTACGATGCGACGACTGTTCAGTTGACTGCAAAGTTGCGGGATTCAGTGCCATCTCTAGTGGCTAAGGCTGCTGCGGATCGAACTGTGTCTCTGCGTGCTCCGGCGATCGAGCTTAGTAAGTTGTAATTTGAACTGATGCGAGGAATAAAACCCCCAAACCTAATTTATCAAAGGGTTTGGGGGTTTTATGTTTTTTTGGGGGGTGATCGGAGTATGAGACTGCAACTGCGATATGATTAAGTTAGCAAGTGCTTGCTTATATTGTTTGTCAGGCTATAAAAGAGAGGAACATTGCCATGAATGAGCATTTTGGTTCGGGGGCTTCAATTACCCTCGGCGAGGCGATTCAAAAATTGCGTGCATCAGACGAAAGCGACATGACAAATAAAATGTCGGCGGAAATAACGCAAGCATTCGAGCAACATGATGCAGTACACATCTTGTTTAATTGCGACACTTCTATTCAGGACGAAATTGCTGCCCACATATGGATGGTCTTTGCTACAACAGCAAAAATCAGTGAGATGCATCGCGCAGTTGCTAACCAAGAGCATCGCAATGTTTTGTCTGGTATTGGGCATCTCAAGTTGATCGGCATCTGGTTTGTATCCCTTCCACGCATCATCGGCATCATTTTCAAGAGCCTACGCATGAAAAAAAGGCTAGCTATCGAGGAACTTTCCAAACTCAAGCAACAGTCCATAATCGAAATTCGCCGAGAACACGGTATTGTTTTGTGAACCCGCTCAAACAGACCTAAACCTAAATGAAATTCAATGCCACGCCATAAAACCGTTACAGATGAAGAAATTCTAGCGGTGGCGCGATCGCTCTTTCTCAAGGAGGGGGCAAAAGCTTCTACACGAACTCTCGCTAAAATGGCTGGGATTTCTGAGGCGGTTATTTTTCAGCGATTTGGCACGAAAGAATATCTCTTCTTTGCTGCGATGGTGCCACCGTCCGTGCAGCTTGAGGCAATATTCAGCGTTCAGCCCGGTAAAAAACAGGTAACTGCAAACCTTAAATCGGTGAGTTTGCAGATTGTTGTCTATTTCCGCGAGGTGATGCCAGTTTTTCTATCCCTCATCAGCCATCCATCCTTCGATTTGCAAACCTTTCTGAAACGTCACACCATGCCTGGGATACAACTTGGCAGTAAGCTGACAGAATATCTGAATGCTGAGGCAGAATTAGGGCGAATTCGCAAAGACAATGTTGCGTCGTCAGCAACACTTTTACTCTCATACTTACATAACCTTGCGTTGTCGGAAAATATCGGCTTACATAAATCTACTGACACAGATCGGGCTATCTCTGATGCGATTGAGGCATTATGGACGGGCTTGGCTTTGACGATTGATGAGTTGTAGTGCCCAACGCTCGATCGCAATACCCAATACTTTAAAATTACCAGTAGGTCGATCGCTCTCCATTTCGGTATTGCGATCGCACTTGCGGGTTTCTATCCTTATTGTTATACGAAGAGTGCGCTCTTTGGAAAGGGCGATCGCGTCCTGGCAAGTTGTGATTCGCTCAACTTGCCAAGAATAAGCAATAATAGATAAGATGCCATTTTGATGCTAAGAGTGTGCTAGCCATGACTGAGTTACTCGATCGTGCGATCGCTAAGTTGAAAACCTTGTCTGCAAGTGAGCAAGATGCGATCGCCTCAATGATTTTAGAAGAACTTCAAGACGATCTAAGATGGGATCGAGCATTTGCGAGTTCTCCCGATGTTCTTGCTAAACTTGCAGCCTCCGCAATGGCTGAGTATCACGCAGGTAAAACCCAAGAACTCGATCCAGAAACATTGTGAAGTCTCGTACTACAGCCGAATTCCGTAAATCTTTTGCCGCACTGCCAAAACAAGTTCAAGAGCAAACACGCGAGGCATATCGCCAGTTCAAGGAAAACCCAAGTTATCCCAGTCTGCGTTTCAAAAAAGTGCATTCAGAGTTACCAATCTACTCTGCTAGAATCAGCAACAACTATCGAGCCGTTGGTCAATTGGATGGAGATACTGTAATCTGGTTTTGGGTTGGTTCACACGCAGACTACGACAGGTTGCTATCTCAGTTGTAATGGTTATTTCATCTACTTGAATTTAACTTTACTTGCTAGAATAGAAAAGAATACTAACCAAACTGCAACTCATGCTAAAAACCATCGAAGGCATTTATCAGAATGGGCAGATTCAGCTAGCCTCGCTACCACAAGATATTAGCGATCGCTCTCAAGTTCTAGTCACCTTTCTCGATCCAAACAAAATCGATCCAATTAAACTGCGCCAACTGATCGATCAATTGGAAACAATTGCAGGTATTCAGCAAGGCTTCCAGGAACTCAACGCCGGACTTACTCGCCCTATCGAAAATTTTATCCAAGAAATGCAGCAGAAATATGACATTTCAGGTTGAAATTACCGCGATCGCCTCTTCTGAGATTGAGCAAGCCTACCGCTGGTATCGGGAGCGAAATCCCGATTTTGCCGCTGGTTTCGAGGCTTGATGAATGAAATCGCCACACTCCCAGAAAAACCTCGGCGCTGTGGCGCGAGCCGTTGAAAGCGAGATTTTCCCTGAAGAAGTTCGACAGTTGCTTTATGGTAAATCCAAAAACATTTACCGAGTCTTGTTTGCGATTCGAGATACTACGGTTTATGTATTGTATGTCCGCCATAGCGCTCGATCGCCCTTAACGGCAGATGACTTGAATGAACTAGAAGGTGGAGTTGAGAATTTTTAGGAACCGATCGTGCCTCGATCGTCATACCCAAGACTTCAAAATTACCAATCGATCGCCGTAAAATTCGGTGGGATCGCCCTTTTCTTTTTTAGTCTTAATTGTTCTTGTTTCTATAATTGCCAGAAGAGAATAGAATACTAATTAATCTCAAACCCACGGATCGAGCTTAAATTCTGCCTCTAAAAAATCAATAAAACAAGTTATTTTTGCTGGATAAAAACGGCTGCGACGATATACCCCATTAATTGGTAACGGAGTTGGTTGATAATCCTCCAACACAACCTTGAGATCGCCCCGGTAAATTTCATCACCAAACATCCAGACCGGCGCTACCGCAATCCCCAAACCCGATAACACTGCTGCTCGAATCGCCACAGAACTATTAGTTTGAAAACAACCCCCAACTTGCACCTTGATAGTGCCATCTGTTCCTTGAAAATGCCATTCATTGCCTGTTGACAGATGCGTATAGACAATACAATCACGATCCACTAAATCATCCGGTGTTTGAGGTTCTCCCGCTTGCTCAAAATAGCCTGTTGTTGCCACTGTGACGCGGCGAGTCGTGCCAATGCGATGGCTAATCAGGGAACTATCGGGACGATTACCAATGCGGATCAACAGGTCTAATCCATTCTCTACAATGTCCACAAAACTATCGGCCATCATCAGATCGATCTTGACATCGGGATAGCGTTTCATAAAGGCTTTTAAACGGGGGACAATCTGCTTTTCCCCAAACAGCACGGGACAGCCCAATCGCAAAATACCTGTTGCTCGTTCTTTTCCTGTTAAACTGGCCTCCGCTTCGGCGACGGTTTCCAAAATTTGCTGACAGTATTGATAGTATCTTTTCCCCTCCTCAGTCAAACTCAAGTTGGTAGTTGAACGAGTGATTAATTGTACCCCCAGATATTTTTCCAGAGCGGCGATTTGCTTGCTAATTGTCGGTTGCGTCGTCTGTTGTTCCCGCGCTACGGCCGAAAAACTCTTCATTTCGATCGCCCGAACGAAAGTCTGCATACAGGCAATTCGATCCATACCGTACCTATTCCAAAATGGCATATAGTATATTCTATTATGCCTCCTTCTCAAAAAAATTGAAATAGATGATGATGTTCGCATCAACCATTCTCACCAAAAAACGAAGATGTTAAAACTCAAATCCCTCAGTCCTCTGTTCGCCACCCTCGCTATTGCTAGCGCTATCAGTGCGGGAGATGTAGCTGTACATAGCTTTTTGCCAAAATTCCAAAATACGGCAATAGCAGCCCCGGAAATAACGGTTCAGGAAAAGATCCAGATTATTACTAAAAGTAAAGGACAAGTTGGTAGTGGCGACCAATTGCGACGATTTTTCTATGGTGATTTATTACCATTAGGAGTACAACCCGGTGGGGCAGGCATGGTGGTCAATCTCTACAACAAGGCCAACAATGTTACCTTCTCTTACTGTGCAACCTTTGATGTTGTTGTCGCTGTGAAACAAGGGAGAGTAGCGAGTTTTCCCGCCGCTGAAGTGAAGTAATTTGCCTGTTCCCTTGCTGAGTGTAAGTAAGGGAAAATTCGCGATATATATAATTGAATGGATATTTAACATGGAACTTCAAGACTTCTTTGCATTGTTACATCCGGCGATCGCCATTATCGTGGTTTTTCCCTTAATCGGCATTGTGGTGAATCGCGCCCTACTCACCCGTCAACGTCGTCTGCAAGTTGCCGGTGGCGAAAAAAGTAAAATTCCGCCCGTAGTAGGTTCCGAGCACGTAGCGATCGGTAGTTGGTTGAGCCGCTCAGTTGTAGGGGTTGCCCTACTGGGAATGGCCTATCCCATTTTTTCAAAAATGCTCAGTAACGACACCCTTACTAAAGAACCATTTCGAGTCTTTTTTGTCATCGCCATTTTCCTGTTAAGCATTGCTTCTTTCACGCTACTATTTAAGGCAAATGTTAAACTATGGCGAGGCATTTTTGCCACTTTTACGGGAATGGGATTGATGATTTTAGGGTTTCAACCAGAAATCTTTCGTCGAGATAATGAATGGTTTGTTTCCCATTACTACTACGGTATTACAGCCGCTTTATTAATGATTTTTTCAGTGGCGATTGTCCAAGATATTTATCAGGATAGACAAAATCGCTGGCGCACCGCTCATATTATTCTCAATTGTTTTGCTCTACTGCTGTTTATCGGTCAGGGAATGACTGGTACAAGAGATTTACTAGAGATTCCCCTCCATTGGCAATCACAATACATTTATCAATGTGATTTCACCAATAAAACCTGTCCGCAACCCAAATAAAACGGTAATTTTCAAATGATGAAATCAAGAGTTTTTCCCCTGGAAGCTGATGTGCGTTTCTCGGATGAATCTGCTACGGTGACTGAAATTATTAAGACTAAAAATGCTAGTATCGCTATTTGGGGAGTCAAGCCTGGGCAAATTGTAGAAGCTCATTGTCACCCGGATGGACAAGATACCTGGGTGATGCTACGGGGCGCTTTGACGTATTATTTAGGGAATGGTCAAAGCCAAAGCTTGAATGCTGGTGAAGTTGCGATCGCAGACAAAAATCAGATTCATGGTGCAGTGAATGACAATAGTGAAGATGCTGTGTTTATCTCCATTTATTCTGCTCCCCAAATTGGCTATGAAAAGGCATCACCTTAAACTAATTTAATGTAAAGTTTTATAGTTTAAATGAGTCGTGAAACTCTCTTCTGTTTCGGTTTTTCGCGTTCTTCGCGTCTTCGCGGTTCGTTTAAAATTTTTGAATTATTGCCTGAATTCATTTTATAAAATCAACATCAATAAAAAGAATGAAAGTTGCCAATAAAGTGCATATAATTTTAATGAAAGTTCCTGCCCCGATGTATCTTGGCATAGCTGTTTTGATTTTTGCAACTTCTAATTCTGTTACTAAAAAAATAGTTGAGATTGGTCAAAATCATGCGATCGATGGCAGAAATCCCATCTCACTGTGCAATGTTTTATTTGTGGGTAATATCTGTGCTTTGGGGTTAATGACTCTAATTTTTCATCAAGATTGGCAACCGCAGACTCTGAAAGCTTTGACTGGTAAAGATTGGATTAGTTTAACCATTACAGGTATTTTGTCGGGGGCGATCGTTCCTGCGTTAATTTTTCAAGCCCTCGGACAGACAAATATTACTAATATCGTGTTAATTGGGCGTATCGAACCAATTTTAACCCTGGTGTTGGGTGTTTGGCTGTTGGGATCGCGGGTCAATTTTTGGGCAAGTGCAGGGGCTCTGGTTTCCTTGGCTGGGGTGATAGTGACTGCTTTTTTAGGGAGTTCAGGGCCGATGATGACGATGGCTGGATTTCAAATTGGAATAGGAGAAATTTGTGTGGCGATCGCAGCGATCATTGGTTCCATTGCTACCGTCGTTGGTAAACTGCAATTACAATCGATTCCCTTGGGAATTTTTACAATTTATCGCAATATTCTGGGGACGGTAATTTTTTTCCTATTGGCTAATCTCCTTTACGGGCCAAACCATTTTGCAGAAGTGTTATCTCCTTTTCTGTGGCAATGGATGATAATCTATGCGGCGGTTATTGTCGTCCTGGGTCAATTATGTTGGTTGGCTGGTTTAAAAAATGCGACTTCAACAGAACTCAACCTAGCTAGTTTATTTAATCCAATTGCAGCTATAGTTATGGGATATTTAATTTTAGGGGAAGCTCCTACTTTAGCTCAATATTTAGGGGGAAGTTTGTTGTTTGTGGGGATTGTCTTGGGTTTTATTGGCAACCTATATGAGGCTAAAATAAATCGAGAATTAGTTAACCCCAGTCCTCGCGAGGCAATGTCAACGGCGATCGGTTTCCGGGGAGTTTAATGTTTTAAGGAGGAAGCTTTTTATGAAACGCCGCTATTTCAACTTTGCTAGTATTACCTTTGTGTCAACAATTGCGATCGGCTGCATCAAAACCGCTGGCGATCGAACTGCTATTGCGTCATCCGGTACTTCTGAAACAATGCCAACGCCTGTGGCAGCTTCCCCTCCAACTAAGCCAGTGACGACACCCGCAAGGGCTCAAGCCGCAAAAGTTCTAACTTCTGGCACTTTTGTCGATGGCGAACACCCCACAAAAGGCACTGCCCGCATTGTCCAGAAAGGGGATGAGCGCATTCTGGAACTCGATCGAGCATTTCAAACCTCAACGTCTGGTCCTGATTTGGTCGTGATTTTGCACAAATCGCCCGATGTTATTGGCTCGACAGTTCCCCCAGCCTATCCCATCAAGAAAGGGGACTATGTGTCGATCGCGCCACTCAAGTCATACAGCGGTGCTCAAAGCTATGTGATTCCTGCCAGCATCAACTCAGAAGATTTTGCTTCGGCGGCAATTTGGTGTCGCAAGTTCAATGCCACCTTTGGTGCTGCCAGACTTCAGAGATTGAGTTCCGCAAGGCTCTGACCAATAATTTCTTGATGCTACAAGAAAGAGGATTTATCCGTGGAATCAATCAAAAATCAAAAATCAAAAGTCGAATGACTGACCAAAACAAAGCAATCGTTCTCCAGTTCTACAAAGCTTTTGACGATCGCAAAATGGAACAAGCCTTAGAACTGTTAGCGCCGAATTTTATTGCTCGCATGGCCGGAATGCCAAAGCCATTAAACGGGGAGGAGTTCAAGCAGTTCGGGATGTCGTTTTATCTAGCTTTCAGTCAGGGTGAACACGTTTTTGATGAGGTCATAGTTGCAGGTGATAAAGTGGTGACGTGCGGAAAATTCACAGCAACACACCTCGGAGAATTTCAAGGTTTGCCACCCACGGGAAAACAAATTAGCTTAGCTGTTATGCACATCGATCGAGTCGAAAACGGCAAAATCGTGGAGCATTGGGGCCAGGGCGATGCACTGGGATTAATGCAACAGTTAGGGATTGTATTCTTGCCTGGGCCAAAGCTAATACCGCACATTTTGAGAGGTGCTGTGTCTAAACTGTTTCAGAAATCTGCCTAGATTTGCATACCCACGGAGTTTGCTATGATTCGATCGATCGCGCCCGATGACACGACTGCATTAATCGCCTTAGTTGAGGCAATTGGATTCGAGCCGCACGAGACCGAAGAACTCGCCCTCATGCTGGCAGACCACTTCGACGGCAAAAATAGCCAAGACATCTGGCTCACCGACGATGACGACGGGCTGGTGGGGGTCGCCTATGTTGCGCCGGAACGAATGACCGAGGGGACGTGGAATCTATATCTAATTGCCGTCCACCCCGATCGTCAGCAGCAAGGACGCGGTGCAATGGGCATAACGTGGCTCAAAGCCACTCAATAAGAGCGTTATGCTGACTGTTTAACAGCATCGTCTGAGATCCACGGATTAAACTTGAACTCATTCGCGAGATAGTCGATAAAGCAACGCACTTTTGCTGAGACGAATCGTCCCCGCCGATAGACGGCATGAATGGGCAACGGGGTCGGTTGATAATCCTTGAGAATTACGCTGAGACAGTTAGCGGTGAGCAGTTCACCAAACAGCCAAACGGGGCAAACGGCAATCCCTACGCCCGACAGCACAGCTTGCCGAATAGCGGCAGAATTATCAGTCTGTAGATTACCTTTGACAATAACCTGAGTCGTGCCTCCCGTGGGCTGTTGAAAGTGCCACTCGTTGCCGGTTGCCAGACGAGTATAGACAATACAGTTGTGATCCACTAATGCTTCAGGGGTCTGAGGTTCTGGGCGATCGCGGAAATAGGATGTGGCGGCCACCGTGACGCGACGGGTGATGCCAATCCGGTGAAAGATCAGAGATGGATCGCTCACCTGCCCAATCCGAATGGCCAGATCGATGCCATCTTCCACCAAGTCCACAAAGCGATCGCTCAGGATCAGATCGAGCCGAATGTCCGGGTAACGCTCCAGAAACCCCTGCACACAAGGCATGACTTGATACTGCCCAAACGCTACAGGGCAACTGACCCGCAGTGTGCCAACCGGCTTTTGGCGTTGCCCAACACTGGCTTCAGCGGCAGCCGTCGCATCCAATACTTCCTGGCAATGTTGAAAGAATCGTTCGCCCTCTTGCGTCAACTGCAACTTACGGGTGGAGCGGGTCAATAGTTGCACATCCAGGTAATCTTCCAGGGCGGCAATTTGCTTACTGATGGTGGGCTGGGTGGTGTCGCGTTCGCGGGCAACGGCAGAAAAGCTCCCCGTTTCAACGACCCGAACAAAACTTTGTATGCAGTCGAGGCGATCCATTACTTTGTTTATTCCAGATACGAATAAATTATATTCTATTTTCCAGTCTTATCAAACGAATTGAAATGAATCAAAATGAGAGACATGGAAAGCAAAGCAGCCCAACCCTAGACGGCACAAGGCTTTCCTGTAAAAGCTCTCACGATTAACTTACACGCTTCACTCAGGAGATGATTATGAACGTCCAAGACTCAGTTGCTTTCGTCACAGGTGCAAATCGCGGGATTGGCAAAGCCTATGTCGAAGCCTTGGTGCAAGCCGGTGCTCGTCGCATTTATGCAACTGCGCGCACCCTGGAAACACTCAACGAGGTAGTTGCGATCGCCCCCGATCGGATTATTCCTATAGCGTTAGATGTGACCAATGCCGATCAAGTGAATGCAGCAGCTCAAACCGCTCAAGATGTTACCTTGCTGATTAATAATGCGGGAGCGATCGGCTCTGGTGGGCTATTTACCGCCAACAGCGTGGAAACGGCGCAGTGGGAGATGAATACCAATTACTTTGGTACGCTTTCGATGGTGCGGGCTTTTGCTCCGATTTTGCAACGCAATGGTGGCGGCGCGATCGTCAATATGATGTCAGTGGTATCGGTTGCGAATGCGCCTGTGTTTGGTTCCTACAGTGCTTCTAAAGCCGCTGTCAATTCCTTAACCCAAGATATTCGGGCCGAATTGGCCAATCAAGGCACACAAGTGGTTGGTGTTTTTCCTGGCCCCGTTGATACGGCCATGGCTGCCGGGGTGCCTGGAGATAAAGCGGAACCGATCGCAGTCGCGAAAGCGGTTTTGCAAGCAGTTGAGGCAGGGCTGGAGGATGTCTATCCCGATCCAGTCTCTCAGAGTGTATTTTCTGCGATCGCCGAACCCTTAAAAGCGGTTGAAAAACAGTTCGCGGGTTGGATGCCTCAATAGGTCGGAGCTGATTGTCCGTTTTCCCGATGTCAATGGCACCTCTGATTGGCAACTGCCAATTCCTGCTACGTTTGCGATCGCTCCGAATGGCAAGATTTTACTCGCTCACATTGATGCTGATTATCGCAATCGTCTAGAGCCGAGTGAAGCATTGGCGGTTATCACCCGCGAACAATTCATGAATCAAAACACCATATTCAACCAATTCTAGGAGTCAGGTCATGATCGATCTCTATGCTTGGGCAACCCCGAATAGTATCAAAGTGCCAATTTTATTGGAAGAGTTGGGGCTGGCTTACACTGTCAAACCCGTCAACATTCGTCAAGGCGAGCAAAAAACGCCCGAATTCCTCAACCTCAATCCCAATGGAAAAGTGCCGGTAATTGTTGATAGTGATGGTCCGGGTCACCAACCCATCGTCATTGTTGAATCAGTAGCGATTTTGATCTATCTGGCTGAGAAACAGGGGAAATTTATCCCAGAGGATCAAGTTGGGCGAATTCGTTGCTTCGAGTGGCTGTTTTTCCATGCATCCAGTCTGGGGCCGAGTTTCGGGCAGTCGGGCTATTTCCAGAAACTTGCCCCCGAAAAAATTCCGGCGGCGATCGAGCGCTTTCACAATGAGGCCATCCGCACAATAAAAATTCTCGATCAAAGGCTAGCCACAACCGAGTATCTAGCAGGCGATTATTCCATTGCTGACATTGCGAATTTCGGTTGGATTTGGCGGCGAGAATTTGCCGGTATCGACTTTGCAGATACGCCCCATGTGGAGCGCTGGTATGCCGCTTTAGAGCAGCGTCCAGCCATCCAAAATGCGATCGCCGCTTTAGCTTGAACACGATCGATCCGGAGATTGATCATGTTCTCTCAAGACAATATGCTTCAACGTAAGAAGCACGGTTATCAGGGATCAGACGTAGATTGCAACGGCGCTTTGTTACAGGTAATCAACCAAACTTGGGATAAACTATGACCGCTCTGTTCGATTCTTTTCAACAACGAGGCGTGACCTTTCGTAACCGCATTGGTGTCTCCCCAATGTGTCAATACTCTAGCCAAGATGGACTGGCGAGTGATTGGCATTTGGTTCATTTAGTCAGTCGTGCTGTAGGGGGCGCAGGAGTAGTCTTTACTGAAGCAGCGTCGGTTAAGCCTGAGGGTAGAATCTCCCCTGGTGATTTGGGCATCTGGGCTGATGAACACATTCCGATGCTCGCCAAAATTGCCAAGCTGATTCAAGAAGCAGGTGCGGTACCAGGGATACAACTAGCCCATGCAGGGCGAAAAGCCAGTTGTGCTCTTCCTTGGGCTGGCGGCAATCCCCTAACCCAGGCTGAAGGAGGATGGCAACCCGTAGCACCAAGTGCGATCGCCTTTAATGACATGAGTCCAGTCCCAACCGCGCTCACCCCTGAAGGAATTAAATCGATTAAACAATCTTTTATCCAAGCAGCGCAAAGAAGCATTAACGCAGGCTTTCAGGTGATCGAAATTCATGCTGCCCACGGTTACTTATTGCACGAATTCTTGTCGCCATTGAGTAACCATCGCACAGACCGCTATGGCGATAGTTTTGCAGGGCGCGTTCGCCTACTCGTCGAAATTGTCCAGGCAGTGCGCGCCATCCTTCCCGACCATTTGCCGCTCTGGGTCAGAATCTCAGCCACCGACTGGGCAGAAGGGGGATGGGATTTAGAGCAAAGCATTGCCTTGAGCCAAATTCTCAAAACCTCTGGCGTCGATCTAGTGGATTGTTCAACAGGGGGATTGATTCCTGGGGTTAAAATTCCGACTGGGCCAGGTTATCAAGTGCCGTTTAGCGATCGCATTCGGCAGGACACAGGGATCGCAACGGCTGCGGTGGGAATGATTACTGCCCCCGAACAAGCCGATCGAATCATCCGGACTGGGCAAGCCGATATGGTGTTGCTGGCTCGGGAGCTATTACGCGATCCGTACTGGCCCCACCGTGCTGCCAAGGAATTACGGGTCGATCATCACCCATATCCTAAGCAATATCAAAGAGCATGGTAATTTCCTGAGGATATCTCAATGTCAATGCAATCCCTTCTGTTTTGGCTAATCGCTTTCGTCATGGGCGTGATTACCTCAGTCTATTTGCCGATGAATGGAGTCGTTGCCAGATATGTTGGCTCTACTTTGTTGGCAAATATTCCGTTTTATCTGTTGGGCGCAATAACTACTATTTTGCTCTTTTCATTCACAGGCAGTTTCGGCACTGTTTCTCGACTTCGAGAGGTTCCCAGCTATCTTTACCTGAGTGGGGTTATCAGTGCTTTTCTAGTCTTTGGGTCTACATTTTTGATTCCCAAATTAGGTGCTGGACGATTTTTTGTTCTATTCGTGGCCGGACAAATTTTGATGGCACTGGCGGTTAGCCATTTTGGCGTGCTGGACTCTCCTCAAGATCCCATCACGCTGAAAAAAGCATTCGGTGCCATCCTACTCCTCATTGGCGTTACGCTTGCCACTCAATAAACAACCAAACACATTAGAAGAGTAATGGAGGTTAACCATGTCTCAAAACTACACAACTGTGATTACCGGAGCCTCAAAGGGAATTGGACTGGCTACGGCAAAACGCCTCAATGCCATAGGCCATAAAGTGATCGGTCTTGCACGGCGTAAACCCGATCGATCGTTTCCGGGCGAGTTTATCGAGGTGGACTTAGCGGATGCGGGCGCAACGAGACAAGTCGCAGATAATATGGCCCGTCAATACTCCGTCAGTCATCTAGTTAACAATGTTGGCATTAGTCGATCGGAAGCTTTGGAGGACGTTGACATCACGCAATTTGCATCCATCATTGACCTGAATCTGCGCCCTGCGATTCAACTCACCCAAGCTTTTTTGCCAGGGATGAAAGCACGGCATTCTGGTCGCATCATCAATGTCTCTAGCCTAGTAGTGGTGGGGCTACCCCTCCGAACCAGCTATGCCGCTGCCAAAGCCGGACTGATCGGCATGACCCGCACTTGGGCGAGTGAATTGGCAACCACTGGCATTACGGTAAATGCGATCGCGCCGGGACCCACTGAGACAGAACTGTTTCGAGTCAACAGTCCCGTCGGCAGTAGCTCCGAACAGCGGTTTCTCCAACGAGTGCCCATGCAGCGCTTGGCCCAACCCGATGAAATTGCAGCGGCGATCGCATTCTTTGCGTCGGAAGATGCATCGTACATAACTGGGCAAACCTTGTTTGTGGATGGTGGTAGTAGTCTTGGCACAGCCTAACCAGCCCATTGCACACCGACCGTATCAAAATAGTTGGTCGAGTTCGAGAATTTACTGGCAGGGGTGAACGGAGTCGTTATGCAACCTCGTTTGGTCGAGTTGGCAGCAATTGAAAACGTACTCATCGCTATTCAAAATGACGATCGCAAGGAATTGATGTGTCGCCGCACGAGGTATTGTTGTTGATCTGCTGAAAACTGCTCAGGGCAAATGACAACTCCAGTGCCAATGCCATCCACTAGCGCAATGAGCGCATTGGCTTCAAGGGTTAAATCAAGATCGCCTCGAATCAGTTTAGCCGTTTGTAAGTCAGCTAACTCTTGACAAATAACCTGACGTAAAGAATCATAGCGTTTTCGGTGTTCTTGAACTAAGTGTTCACGCCCGATCGAATAACCTAAAAATGCCATCCAAACCTTCCAATCATCTCTATCAATAGACTGCATCGGGAGAGCCAAAAAAATCATTTTCTCTAGTCTCTCAGTTCCTTGCCATTGATCGGCACAGGCTTTCATATCTTCTACAATATTTTCAAAGACTTGTTCCAAGGCAAACAGAATGAGTGCTTCTTTATCTCGAAAGTAGTGGGTGACAACCCCGGTCGAAGAGCCAAGTTCTTGAGCGATCGCCCGCATACTGGTGCGATCCAATCCTTCACGGACAATCACCCGCCATGCAGCTTGAGCGACCTCAATCCGGCGATCGTCATAACTCATAGCTCTCCTCGGTTTGCAGCAACATTAAACAATCATCTTGACATCTTATCACAACAGTTGTTAGGTTTAGAGGCGACATAACAACTGTTGTAATATTACCGCCAGCGGAGTTTGCTATGATTCGATCGATCGCGCCCGATGACACGACTGCATTAATCGCCTTAGTTGAGGCAACTGGACTGTTCGGGCCGCATGAAACCGAAGAACTCGCGCTAATGCTGGCAGACCACTTTGGCGGCGAAACCAACAGCCAAGACATCTGGATTACCGACGATGACGACGGGCTGGTGGGAGTCGCGTATGTTGCGCCGGAACGAATGACCGAGGGGACGTGGAATCTATATCTAATTGCCGTCCACCCCGATCGTCAGCAGCAAGGACGCGGTGCAGCACTGCTAGCCCACGTCGAACAGATGTTAGCGCAGCGCGGCGATCGCGTGCTGCTTGTGGAAACGTCGGGACTGGAGAGCTTTGAGTACGTTCGATCGTTCTATCGCAAGAGCGGTTACGACGAAGAAGCACGAATCCGCGAGTTCTACAAGGCGGGCGAGGACAAGATCGTTTTCCGTAAAGCGCTGAACTAACGTGTTGCATAATCAACGCCTACGTCGATAAAATCATTCAGACTTTTGAAATTGTATACTGCCCTATTAAGGACTAATATCCGGAGAAAAACCGATGAACGAATCTGATAAAAACAAGCAGATCATCCAGAACTTTATCCAAGTGGTTTGGAACGGTCGCGATCTCTCGGCATTGAAAGATTTCTGGGCAGAAGATTGTGTAAATCATGCGATGCTAGGAACAGACAATCGCGGTCTTAATGCGCTGCGGATCTATCATGATTCATTCTTTGATGATTTTTTCTCCGCTTTCCCCGACATCGAGATTGAGATCGTGCAGCAGGTTGTCGAAGGCGATCGAATCGCGACATACATCATTAGCCAAGGTACACATAGTGGCACGTTTTATGGCGCTCCACCAACAGGTAAAACTATTTCAACATCCGTAATCCGAATCGATCGCGTTCGAGACGGAAAAATTGCCGAACATTGGTCTGTTTCCGATGCGGCAGGTTTAATGCAGCAAATTCAATCCTGAATTCCAGCAATTTGAGAATGTGTTGTCTACATTATCTAGGAGAATATATGTCCTCAGACTTGAGCTTTGTTGAATATATCCTGGATCAAATAAACCAAGCGGGGCAAGTCTCTTTCAAAAAAATGTTTGGCGAATATGCGATCTACTGCGACGAAAAAGTCGTTGCGCTTGTTTGCGATAACCAACTGTTTATAAAGCCAACGGCTATTGGGCGATCGATGATTGATAGTATCGTAGAAGCCCCCCCATACCCAGGTGCAAAACCACACTTTCTGATTGGAGAACAGCTTGACAATCGACATTGGATGTCGAATCTTATTCGTTTGACAGCAAGTGAGCTTCCGGCCCCAAAACCAAAGAAATCAAAGCTCAAAAAGGCAAAAATATGAAATTTGGTTACACCATTGTCTACGTCTCGTCGGTTGCAGATGCACTGACCTTTTACAAGGAGGCATTCGGCTTTGAAACGCGCTTTTTGCATGAGTCTGGCGAGTATGGCGAGTTGAACACGGGCGAAACGGTTCTTGCTTTTGCCTCCCATGCGATGGGTGAAATGAATCTTGACGGACATTATCAAAAAAGCGATCTCAGTGCTACACCCTTTGGAGTTGAGCTGGCGTTTGTCGCCGATGATGTAGCATCTGCCTATACCAAGGCAATTGCTGCTGGAGCGGTTTCTGTCAAGGAGCCGATCGCAAAGCCTTGGGGTCAAGTGGTTGCATATGTTCGTTCTAGAGAAGGATCATTAATTGAGCTTTGTTCTCCGATCGGTGACTAACAACGCCCATGCACACCGACCGTCGAAAGTCGATCGGCTAGGATATAAAGGTTATCTGCGGTGAATGATGGGCAACGTTATGCGGCTTCATTTTTGGGCTGGAGCAGCCACCTGAAGATTATTTGTTGATGTTCAGGATTCTGTTGAGTCATTAATTAGGAGTGCTTTACGCCAGCCAAAATGAATGAAATCGCCTCTTCTATGTGTTCTTCAATCATTTCTGGACTTAGGCGATCAACATCTGGTGTTAGATGTTTCCAGTTTTCATGAACAGTAAAGTAGAACAGGCAAACACTCAAGATATGAGTTAGAGCCAAAAACGGTTTAAGAGGGCGAAAATATCCTTCCGTCATACCTCGTTCTATAATCTTGAGCAAATACTCATGCAGGCTCAAAACGTTACACTCTTTGAAGTAAATTCCTTGATTTTGGCTTGCTTCTTGAAACCACAGCATTTGTCGTTGAGGATTTTGAGCTTCGTTGGCGATCGCGATCCGAATAATTTGCTTCAGGGCTACTTCAGGAGATAAACCATCAAAATTCAATTGTCCAAGCGTAGATTGGACTTCATCGATCGGACGTTGTAGAACCGCCTTGTACAAGTTTTCCTTATTCTCAAAGTAGTAGTGAAGTGATGCAGTTGTGACCTGAGCGAGAGTTGCGATCGCACTCAGCCGCGCACCATTCAAGCCGTGTCGTGAAAATTCTTGCTCTGCGGCATCTAAAATTCGCTCCTGTGTCATCTGGGCATCGCGAACAGAATGGACGGATTTTGCGCCTCGTTTACTGGGTCGAACCACGGCATTTTAATTAATTATTTGCCTTTCCATTGTAGCAAAGAGGCAGCTAGACTGAAGACATTCAATCTCTGTATTGACGTAAAGACAAGGATTTGATAAACTTACTAATAAATTAGTAAGTAAACTTAAGCAATCATGAATCAATTGCAAGGCGCACCGTGGCTTTTGGCGCATCGTTCCATGCTGAAGCCCAATCAGCCAATGAAAATTTCACTGTTGGGTAATGATTACGTCCTTTGGCAAGACATTCGTGGCACCATTAACGCCTTGCCAAATGCTTGTCCTCATATGGGTGCAATGCTGTC
This sequence comes from Microcoleus sp. PH2017_24_DOB_U_A, assembly GCF_020738205.1. Classification (NCBI taxonomy): domain Bacteria; kingdom Bacillati; phylum Cyanobacteriota; class Cyanophyceae; order Oscillatoriales; family Microcoleaceae; genus Microcoleus; species Microcoleus sp. PH2017_24_DOB_U_A. The sequence goes on along the minus strand of NZ_JAEQCT010000053.1, from coordinate 11,670 downwards.
TGAGGGTTGGTGTGTGACTCAATCTAATGGCAGTAGCGCGATCGCTTGTCCCTTTCATGCGTTGGAATTTGACAATTTGGGCTGCACAGTTCTACCAGGATCGAATAAACAGACCAAATCTCTCTTGCAGCCGCTAGAATTAATTATCCAAGGGGATTTTATTTGGTCATATGGCAGCTATGAGCCGAAAATCCCAATTCCTGCAATTATGAATGAGATTGCAACGGAGTACGAGTTCATTGGCGTGACGGGAGAACGCAGCATTCCGACCGATCTTCTAAGCTTGCTACTAAATATGCATGACTACAATCACCAAAACGGCACTCATCGAGAATTATTTGAGATTGAAGAAGTGCAAATGAAGCAGTTCATTGATGAGGGGTTCCATTCTCATGCGTATTTGTCGCAACCCCGCAAACAACCTACATTTCGCGATATTCTAAGAAACCCTGCTCAGCTTGCGATGCCAAAGGTGCTAGAGGCTCATCTAGAAAACTTTTTCCCGTTCATGGGATTGTTGCACGGTGAAGATAAGCTATTGAGCCTCAAGGAATGTCACTTCTATCTTCCTGAAGCCGATCGTCAATCTCGTGTATTTGTGTTGATGTATATAAAGGCACATTCTCCGATTGCACACTTGATTAAAGGCAATCTGCTGAAGTTGATTGATGTGGTTGTGGATCAAGATGCAAAGATTTTAGAAAGGATCTACAGCAATACACCACAGCGGATAAAATTAAATAATGAAGTGGGAATGGATTGGGTGCGACGAAATTTTGAGAGCTTTCCAGCCGTTGGCGAACCCAATCTATCTCGGTAGTTGCCAGCCGCATAACAACGCCCATGCACACCGACCGTCGAAAGTTAATCGGCTAGGATGTAAAGGTTATCTGCGGCGGGTGATGGGCAACGTTAGGCTGCTTGAGTTACGGATAGATGAGGTGTTTCAAACTCATTGGTTTGAAGCAAAAAGCGAGTGATGTCCCCAGCACCCAGTGAAAGCCAGTTCCATCAAAGGTTCTCTCTGATGGGCAGTCAGTTCACGATCGCGCAGAGCATCGGGCAAAGCTGAGGATTTCCAAGACAGCCAATGGAGATTGCCGTCACTGGCTCATAATCTTTCAGAATAGTTAGTGTTTCTTCCATTTCTGATTCGATTCAGTGAGACAGCAACAACAGACAGCAGGGAAGTTGCCAGGTGATCGAATTTCGTTGGCTCGTCCTTTGTAAAAACAAAAAATTTTTTGGCTTGACATCCGACCGACTGGACGGTATTTTATTATATATCCGACCAACTGGACGGTCTGATGGTGTTTCTCAAATTGAGATCAGTTCATAGTAAATGGTTTAAGGAGGATAAAATGAATCATTCAAGCAGTATCCAGCTCAGTCTCTGGTGCATTTGAGTTCTATGGTTTCCGTCAAACGCTCTCGATCAATGCCGATTCAGCCTGAGGCACTCTTAGCCGCTGCAAATAAAGTGGTTGTGGCACAGGGAGTGGATGCGCTCACCTTAGAAGCAGTTGCTCGTGAAGCTGGTGTGAGTAAAGGTGGGTTGCTGCATCACTTTCCGACTAAGGATGCCTTGATTGTTGGCATGGTGCAGCAGGTATTGAATAAGTTCACCGCAGCACTCAATGATGAGCTAGAGAAAGATTCCGAGTCAGAAAAAGCAGGACATTGGGTAAAAGCTTATGTCAGGGCATCTGTGCTAGATAGTCCAGAAGATATAGAGCTGTACTCAAGCTTGCTGGCTGCGATCGTTGTGAATCCAGAGTTGCTAAAGCCAATTCAGGATAGCTGGGCGGAATGGCAAGCAAAAGCTGAGTCGAATGGATTGAAACCTGAAATTGCCACCATTATCCGGTTAGCAGTCGATGGTTTAGCGCTGACGAGTTTGTTTGGTTTTGCGCCACTCGAAGAGAATTTGCGATCGCAGGTGATTGAAACGCTGTTAAATCTAGCGCAACCCTAGTTCATTGAGTCGGAAAGTCATGCTTTAACCCTAAACCAGAAGGCTACTCTGGAGGCACTTTGCCATGCAGTTTTTTGAGTATATGACCAAGGCATTTAGCACTTGGTTCATTGGATTCTTTCCTTACTTCGAGGTCTATGCAGCAGTTGCGGCTGGCATGGCAATGGGATTGGATGGGGTTTCAGCCGTCGTGTGGGCTGTCTTCGGAAACTTCACGCCGATTCCTCTACTGCTACTCTGCTACCGTCAACTGACCAGAGTGCGAAGAATTCGACTTTGGCTGGAACGACTTGAAAAGCGAGGCGTTCGGAAGGTTAAACACGCTTTTGACCGCTATGGTGCTTGGTTTCTGGTGTTGATGACTCCCATTTTAGGGAGTTGGACGATCGCGGTTATTGCACCGATAACCGGAATTCAGCCTAAGCAAGTCATGCTGTTTTCTTTCGTTGGGATTCTGCTTTATGCGATCGCAACCGCAGTGTTAGTCGCATCTGGAATTAATTGGTTCAATCACCATTGAAGCCACCTATTCGTGGGCGAAATCTGAAAAAGACACAAAAGTGCTGAAGCTAGATAGCCAGAGTCTGGCTCAATTTGACTCGAAATCTATCCAATCTAATTTTCCAAACTAACAAGAGGAACTATGCACAGTAATCAATCACAAGATGCAACTGCAAAAGCTGTAGAGGCAGTAATGAAGATGGAGCTACCACAGCATATTGCTCGCTATGCGTGTGAAATCAAGTACGATCCAGTGCTAGGCACGATGGAATTGGTGACAAAAGAAGCTCGGATGCGTGGAGTCGCAGCAATTCAGGATTTTCAGGTCATTTCCCTCTCCCGCACCATGCGGAATCAGGAATCGTTTCGTCGTGATGGTAAACCGACTCTAGATATGGAGTTTTTCGTCAATGATGAGAACGGCAAAATTGGCGTGTATTCAGAACACATGTGTATTGATCAGCATGGACTGACCAATACACACATTGAAGGAATTAATCACATGCTATGGCAGGGCACAGTCTATGGTGGTCACAAGCTCGGTACACCAGAGGCAGAACGTACTGACATCATGGCATGGGCAGAACGAGGTTGGTTTACTCGTGGCATTCTGGCTGATATTCCTGCTCTGCGTGGCACTGACTACGTTCATTATGACGATCCAATCGTGACAGGTGATGAAATTGAAGCGGCACTTGCAGCAGTTGGCATCACCCCCCACGCTGGGGATGCCCTGATCCTATATATGGGATACGAAGTTGCTCAGGCAATCCTGGATTTTGATGTAGATGGACCAGGTCCTGACTTTACCCGTCCTGGGCTTGGGGTTACAGGCGCTGAGTGGTTGGTTGACAACAAAATTGGGCTATTGCTCTACGACTTTGAAGATGCGATGCATCCTAGTGAACCATTTGCACAAGGGCAACTATTGGAATGGGCGATCGGGCAAGGAATTGTCTCTGGATGCAACTTTGGAGAGGCAGTGAAATACAGCCGTGCCACAGGGCGTTACGATGGATTGCTTTTGGTCAGCCCATTGAAAATCCCGAAGGGAACAGGCAGCCCGGTTAACCCGCTTTGGATTGTCTAATTTATTCTGCACCAAGCTGCCAGCATTTGTACGGAATTTGCACTTTATGCAACTCATTTGGTACAGCGATCAGCAACTTACTCATCAGATAGATTAACCTGCAAGTTTTTTCACTCAACCTCAATTGTTTTTATTTAAGGAGATTTGTCATGCAAGCCAACCAACAGTCAGTAACAGCCGTAAGCTCTGAATTGTTCGGCAATCCCTTCCTCTGGTATGCCAAGATGCGTCGTGAATCGCCTGTGTTCTATGATGCAGAGCAACAAAGCTGGATGATCTTTCGCTATGAAGATGTGAAACAAGTCTTTGCGAATTGGCAAACGTTTTCATCCAATATCCCGCATCCGCCAGAGCAAACAGATTTTACTCAAAGCCTAAACTATACTGACCCACCCAAACATCGATCGCTTCGTTCTCTGGTGGCAAAAGTGTTCACTGCTCGTCGAGTTGAGGAACTTGCTCCCCGCATTACGCAAATCACCCACGAACTCATCGATCAGGTTCAAAAGCGCGATCGCATGGACTTTATGCATGACCTAGCGATTCCCCTGCCTGTGATTGTCATTGCAGAGATTCTGGGAGTTCCTGTTGAGGATCGGGCGGATTTCAAGCACTGGTCTGACGGTATTGTCCTGTTTGACTCGGAAGCGTTGCAGGCAATGGCAAACTACTTTCGGCATTTGCTAGAACAACGACGACAACATCCAAGCAAGGACTTAATTAGTGATTTGATTGCAGCCCAGGAAGCAGGCGAAACCTTGACTGCCCAAGAGCTTGTAGATTTTTGCATTGTGCTGCTAGTCGGTGGGAATGAAACGACAACAAATTTGTTGGGCAATGCTATCCTTTGCTTTAACGAATATCCAGACGCATGGGAACGGTTGAAACGGGAACCAAAACTACTCCCATTGGCGATCGAAGAAGTGCTGCGTTACCGATCTTCAATACAAGCGATGGAACGGTTCACGAAAGTTGAAACCCAACTAAGTGGACAGACCATTCCCGCAGGACAGCGAGTAACCGTTTGGATGGGAGCGGCCAACCGAGATGAGGCACAGTTCGATCGCGCTGAGAACTTTGTCGTTGATCGCGATCCGAATGCTCATCTGGCGTTTGGTAACGGTATTCATTTTTGCTTGGGTGCACCTCTCGCTCGGCTAGAAGCAACGATCGTGTTGAGTGCAGTGCTAGAGCGACTACCCAATCTACGCATTGATCCAAATGCCACGCTGGAGTTTATTCCCTCAACAGATGTTCACGGCGTGAAATCTTTACCTGTCTTGCTCTAACGTCTTAGCTATACACTCGATCAGTATTGGTCGAGTGTATGGAATCTTTTTTTAACCTGAATTGGGAGATGAAATTACCATGAATGTACAGAAAATGGCTGCTAACACTGCGGAATGCGATCGTGCTCTGGAATTTGAAATCGTTGTGCTTGATATTGATGGAGCCGTAACGCAGCAATCTCGATTACTAGAGCGATATAATCCCACTGTGATTTCCCTCCAAGAGCGTCATGCGGAACTGCGCTACTGGTGCCCAAATGACGTAATGGAACGCCTACGAAAAGATGTCTCAACTCAACTCGATTTGCAGAAACCTCGGATTGCGCTTTACGGGACTAACAATAACCATCACATGGCGTATCTGTGGATTAGCTTGCTGAATGAACCCGTAACTGTGATTGGGTTTGACAGTACTTCGGACTGCTTTAGAACAATGCCCAATTATATCTGGGCTGGCTCTTGGGCACCTCTAGCTGCAAAATTGCCTCATGTCCAAAAGTTGGTGCTACTGGGGATCGATCGCGATTTCACCCTTGACTTACCCGATGATTTTGTTGCACCACTTGGCACACCCACCTATGAGATGGATTTGCTCACATCTGGCAAGGTAGAACTGTACCCGAACATGATGCGACAATCTCAAATTATTGGGCATGTGACTGCGAGTACACCCTGCGTGGAGATGAAGCCTGATAGTCTGTTTACCTCCTCGGCAACTTGGAAAAATTTCCGCGATCACGGAGGAGTTCACGACAGTATGGAGCGTATTCTAGCCAACATTTCTACCGATGCTGTTTACATCACCATCGATAAAGACGGTTTACGGGAAGAAGACTGCTTCTCTAATATCTACGATGGCAAAAACTCGAAACAGGGGACATTGACGATTGATGAAATGCTGGAAATTCTTGCGCTGATCAAACAACGTAAGCGAATTCTAGGTGTCGATATCTGCGGTGACTATTCTTATCCGGCTCGATCGTCAAATCCGCTGAAGCAAGCCTGGAGCGATTGGGAATTAAAGTTTGTTCCCACTGATGCCATTGACTCGATCGCACTGCGGCAGATGAATGAAGACGTTAATTTGAAAATCCTTGAAATGTTGTTGAATTAAAGCCTTCTATTAGCAGCAGAAGCGAATTACGAGTAGAAGGGGTGTAGCAGTCGGTCGGGTAGAGAAATCTGCCAATACGTCACTTTCCTGCATTGCTGTATCGCAAGGTGATACAGCCTAACAAGCCTGCTGCACCGGAACGAATCTAAGCTAACGTTGAGATGCAAAGGTTATCTGCGGCGGGTGATGGGCAACGTTATGCCACTAAAATTTTAGGTCATGGTGTTTGCTTGAAAGCAACTTGTCAAAGTAAAACATTTTCTGTCTGGCACTGCGACTAGCATATTAAGCAGAGCAAACCAGACTTATAGTGTTGCAAATATGCTAACCCAAGAGCAAACTCAATTAATTACAATCCTGCGATCGCTCATCGATCTGACAGAGAGCGAAGCAACTCAAGCAGTTAGCTTATTTCAACCCCAATCCTTAAGCCGAAGTGAATTTTTTGTTCGTGCAGGTGATATCCCGCAAACAATTGGATTTGTGATCTCTGGGATTCTACGCTTGTACTACGTCGATGCTGACGGTAATGAAGCTACAAAATCATTTTGTGCTGAAAATAGTTTTGTGGCAGCTTATAGTGCGCTGCTACTGGGACAGCCATCTCGACTATTCATTCAAACTCTGGAAGATACCAAACTATTGATCGTAGATTATTCCGTTTATCGATCGCTGTCCGAATCCCAAACTTACTTGCAGCAGTTGAATTGCAAAATTGCGGAATCTCTCTTCATCAAGAAGGAACGGCGAGAAAGTGCGTTGCTGTTAGATGACGCTAAAACTCGCTATCTCAGTTTCTTAGAAGAATATCCTGGGTTAAACGCACGGCTCAAACAACATTACATTGCCTCGTATCTCGGTATGACTCCAGTGACCTTAAGCCGAATTCGTACCCAACTGAAAAATCATTAACATAGGTTAATGATTTTTCACAAACTCCTATCATAAGATCCATGAGTTAGTCATTGGCTTAGGAAAGTTGTGAAAACTGCTCAACACACAGTTCTAATTACAGGCGGCACATCAGGAATTGGATTGGCGCTAGCGAAGCGATTTCTGACAGAGGGGAATGCTGTGATTGTCACAGGCACGAATGCTCAAAAAGCAGAAGCCGTGAAACGCGAATTGCCCCTGCTCACCGTAGAACTTACCGATATGCGCGATCGCCAAGCTCTCGAAAAGCTAGTATATCGCCATCCTGCTGTCAACATTCTGATCAATAATGCGGGCATCCAGTACAACTATGACTTTGCCGATGCTGCCATCTCACCAGCGCAAATTGCAACCGAACTCGATATCAACTTGCTCAGTCCTTTGCATCTGACCAAGCTTCTTCTGCCGCAGCTTTTAAGTCATCCAACGGCTGCAATTATCAATGTTTCATCTGGATTAGGCATTGTGCCAAAACAAAGTGCCCCAGTCTATTGTGCCAGTAAAGCTGCACTGCATAGTTTTACCAAAGCATTGCGCTGGCAACTTGAAGGAACCTCAGTTCGAGTGTTTGAGATGATTCCACCGATCGTGGACACTGCCATGACCCAGGGACGAGGACGCGGCAAAATCACGCCAGAAGCATTAGCTGAAGAATTTTGGCGCGATTTTAGCCACGATCGTTACGAAATGCGGATTGGCAAAACGAAATTGCTCTTTGTACTTCAGCGTTTCATCCCAGCACTTGCGGAGCGGATCATGCGTCCTGGACTTTAACCGTCTATCAATCACGAGAATTTATTTTTATGGATAAACGAATCCGAGTGCTTCGCCAGCGAAAATGTTAGATATTACAAAAAGGCGAAGATTTCATGAGCTTACTTTCAGCAACCATTAAGACTACCGTTACAGCTAGTCAAACTGCGGCTTTTGAGCATATTGTGCCTATTGACCTCACTTCTATATTTAAAGGTTATGGGCTGCTACCATCTGTCACGGGTATTGAGAACCAAGTTGGAAATTGGGACATCGCAGGGCAAACCCGCACTGTGCATTTATCCGATCGTAGTTCTGTCCAAGAGCTACTGACAAAATATGAGCATCCACGATACTTTAGCTACACGGTTAGCGGTTTTACTGGGGTGCTGAGGTTTCTCACAACTTCTGCTAATGGGGAGTGGTGGTTTAGTGTCAACTCATCAGGTCAGACTACGATCGAGTGGCGTTATACATTCAATGCACGGTCTGTTTTAGCTGTTCCAATCCTTTGGTTGATTACCAATTTACTCTGGCGCAACTATATGAATCAGGCACTGCAACGATCGAAAGCACTGATTGAGTAGAATATGACCTAAATCTAATCTCATTACGGCCGTCAACCGCCGTCTACTTAGCCACTCTAAGTCAAGCTTGCGTCCTGGACTTTAACCGTCTATCAGTCACAAGAATTTATTTTTATGGATAAACGAATCCGAGTGCATCGACAAACGCTTTAACTTCATTTTCGGCTCTCCTGGGTATTCGGTGATAAGTGAAGCTTATATGAGTTCTGATATGAGTTTCAACATTTGCACCTTGCAAATTTTGTAGATTGAGATACAGTTTGCACCACAACCCCAGGAGAGCCGACTATTTCTGGCTTAGGTTGTCTCAACATTTTGAGAAATCATTTCGATCGCATTGCGTAACCAATAATTAGCTTCATCTCGATCGCTCAATGCACTCCATAGCATTGATACCATCCACGGTTTCGTTTTGATTGGAAGCTCAAAAATCGTTAAATTGCAGACCGTTGCGAAACGAAGCGCAATGCGACGGGGAACAGCAGCCACTAAGTCACTGGATGCGATCGCAAATGGCAAAATCATCATATGTGGCGTGGTTAATGCGATACGTCGCTCTAAATTATGCTCATCCAACGCTCGATCAATTGCACCTGTAGTATCTCGTCGCAGTGTTCCGAGAGCATGGGAGAGATCGGCGAAGGTTTCTAAACTCATAGTTCCATGTTTGACAGCAGGGTGTCCTTGACGAGCAATTCCCACAAACCGCTCTTCAAAGATAGGTGTCCATTTTGTTTGGCGAGGTGGATTTGGGAAAACACCCAACGCCACATCGATCGCGCCCTGTTCTAGCAAATCTCCAACACAGTCCTTCTCAAACCCAATCATTCGGAAGTTGATTGACGGGGCTGTTTGACAACTAAACTGTAGCAGCGGTGGCACCAAGACTAAACTCGTGTAATCTGAACTCCCAAGGGCAAACGTGCGATCGCTAGAAATTGGCTCAAATGCCTGACTGGAGGTAACGGTTTGACGAATCTGTTGTAATCCAGCTAAGATACCGGGCGCGATCGTCTGGGCTTTGAGCGTCGGCTGCATCTGTCGTCCTAGCCGCACAAACAATTCATCTTCAAACAAGACACGCAGACGACTGAGAGCTGCACTCATTGCAGGCTGCCCAATCTGAAGCTCTTCAGCAGCTTTCGTAACGCTGCGCTGTTCTAGTAGGGCTTCAAAGGCAACCAACAGGTTCAGGTCAATCGCAGCCAAGTCTATCGATTTCATTGATACTACTCATCTAAAAAATCGTCTTGTTTAATAGTTTAAGGGTTGGTAGGGTGAATGACATACCAAATTCAATCAACAGTTTTTGATGACTATGACGCAAAAAGTAGCAGTAATTACTGGCAGTCACAAAGGCTTAGGCTATGCGATCGCCCGCAAGTTAGCACAGAAAGAGAATATTCAAGTTGTGCTGACGAGTCGTCAGGAGCAAGATGGTCTGGCCGCTCAACAGCGCCTATCAAGCGAAAATATTCAAGTGGATTTTCATCCTCTGGATGTGACGAGCGATGCTAGTGTGCAACAGTTCGCAACCTGGTTGCAGCAGACTTATGGCAGAGTCGATATTCTGGTCAATAATGCGGGTGTCAACCCGACGATGCAGCCAGAAGAATCCAGCCTGCTCACGGTTCAAATGGAAACGATGCTGGCAACTTTCGCAACCAATGTTTTAGCCGTTGCTCGAATGACACAGGCTCTAGTGCCATTGATGAAAGCGCAAAACTACGGGCGGATCGTAAATGTGTCTACTGAAATGGCTTCGCTGGCATCTATGAGTAGCGATTACTATCCTCTAGCGCCTTCGTACCGCCTTTCTAAAGTTGGGCTAAATGGACTGACCGCGCTTTTAGCAAAGGAATTTCAGGGTACAAACATTTTGATAAATGCTTACTCTCCTGGCTGGATGCAAACCGATATGGGTGGCTCTAATGCACCGTTCACAGCCGATGAAGGAGCCGAAACTGCCGTATATCTGGCAACGTTGCCAGAAGGTGGCGCACAGGGTAAGTTTTTTGCCGAAATGCGGAAGTTTGGTGGCGCGATCGCACTGCCTTGGTAATCGCTTTTGAACCTAAGATACAAAACTATTACAGCGAGACGAACCTACGATGACTCCAACTGAAGAACAAAACTTAGCGATCGCCCGAATCTTTATTGAGCAGTTTTTGGGCAAGGGTAATATGTCCATCGCGGCGGATGTACTGGCTGAAAATGTGCAGGCAATCACCGGATTAAAGCCAGATGGGCCAATTGACGGACGTGAAGCATACAAGCAAGTGTTTAGTGCCTTTTTCGATGCCTTTCCCCCGATTGCGGGTTCAGAGATGACAATCGAAGATATTTTTGCAGCAGGCGATCGGGTGGTCGTTCGGTTTCGATCCGTGCAAAAACATACCAAAGAGTTTTTTGGTATTGCCGCCACAAATCGGGATATCACATTCATTGAAACTCATGTCATGCGACTACGAGACGGCAAGATTGTAGAAAACGTGGTGAGTGCTACCAATCTGGAGTTTGAAATGTTAATGGCTCCTGTTTTAACGCCGTTAATTCTCAAGTGAAGGTGCTGCCTGCCTTGAGTCGCCAACTATGAGGGCGATCGCAGCATAACAACCCTGCTGTACCGGAACTAATTCAAGCTATTGTGAGGATGCAAAGGTTGTCTTCGTCCGGTGACACGAATTGGTTGACTTGTCTTAATTCCCTAGCATTGGGAAACAATTAAACCACCGTAGAAAATCAACTAATCCAGGAGAATCAAAATGAAACTTGTGATCTTTGCTCCCACCGGGATGATTGGCAGCCGGATATTGAATGAAGCCTTGTCACGAGGGCATATTGTAACTGCCATTACTCGCGATCCCTCGCGCTTTTCGATCGCACATGAAAATTTAACCGTCGTTGCGGGTAATGTCCTTGATGCCACTAATGTTGCAGACTTAGCTAAAGGTAATGATGCCGTACTGAGTGCAGTAGGACCTAGCGGTTCTGCCCCAGATGTGATTGTCAAGGCGGCTCATTCGTTGATTGATGGCGTATCTCGTGCGGGGATTCGTCGTTTGATTGTCGTGGGCGGTGCAGGAATTCTTGACGTTGCGCCGGATGTACTGCTGATGAATAGCCCTAATTTTGTGGAGGAATACCGTCCGCTTGCCGCCGTTCACCTTGAGGCGTATAACCTTTACAAGGCTTCCAATCTTGACTGGTCATTTGTTTGTCCGGCGGCTGAAATTGCTCCCGGCGATCGCACGGCTATCTTTCAGGTTGGGGCAGATCGTCTACTCACCAATGAAAAAGGAGAAAGTCGTATCTCTGCTGAGGATTATGCGATCGGTATGCCTCTAATCATTAATTTATTGGACAAGACTGGACAATGCGTACATGGCGATCCATAATACTAATATGGCAAAGTACGTGAAACCAAA
>NZ_JAEQCT010000213.1:0-1330 GCF_020738205.1 Microcoleus sp. PH2017_24_DOB_U_A | reverse complement strand
TTAGGGACTCGCGGACAAATAAAATACCAGTCAAAATGGGATAATCGTGATATCCCATTTTGGTAAAGTTTCAGAACGTTGCCATGAGGGCAAATATTGTTTTAACTCATGAGGTAAGACTTTTACGCCTTTCTCATAAGTTGTCTCAATTAAGTTTACAATGGGATTAATTCCTTTCCATGTCATGTTAGATGCCCAGTTGACGGCTGTTTCAACTGCATCTAAAATAGCACCATTCCAATAATTTTCAAGTGCTGCCCAACAGCGTTCAATTGGATTATACTTGCTGTGATACGGCGGGTAGTAAATTAGTCTAATTCTCAAACCAATTCTTTGAGATAACTCAATGATACGTTTGATGAATTGTGTTCGATTACTTCTATTTGATGGGCCACCATCAAGGTCAATCACCAATTCTTCCAGTTCGGTGTAATCAGATTGGTTGTTTTGCCACCAATCCGTTAGACAATCGACGATAAAATCAGTGGTTTCAGCAGACTGCCCCATATAAATAGATAATTGGTCATTTTGAGTATTCAGAATTCCAAAGGGGACTAATACGGCTTGCCACTTCGTATCATGATCATCAGCCGATTTCGGTTCGAGGGTTCGCGCTTTACCGTCCCGTGACAGGTTGCCAATTTTGACTTTGGCTTTGGTATCGATTGATATTCGTAGAGAATTAACATCTAGATCGGAGGCTTGATTCTCCTTCAATACATTCTCAAAAATGGCATCTGTTTCGGGTATTTTTTTCAAGGGCTTAGTTTTTTGTGTTTTTTTAGGCGATACCCCATTCGATTTAAAATCGTGCCAATTGTCTGACGAGAAGGCAATTGCTGTGGGTCGTAGTTTTTCTGAGTCACCAATGCGGATAATACCGCCTTGGCACTGATCCGAGCATACAAAAATGTCGATTGAAACTTGGGGTCTGCCTGGGACTCTGGCTCTACTAAAGAACGAATATCCGTTTCTAAATTTGGCAGTAAGATTTCACTTTTGTGTCGCCCTCGTCCCCGGTAATTATCAACACAAATCAACCCGGTTCGTCGTTCATGTAAGCCCAGTTGAACACTGGATCGATTCCACCCCATAAATGTTTCTACTTTTCGGGATGAACCATTAAAGTAGTCTTCAGCCACTTTTGCCATAAAGTCTCGACGGCGATAGCCTGTCAGTTTTTTGGCCGCATCTTTGAATGTTAATTTAACTGGCTCACTCAAAATCATTTTTAGCATCCCACTTACAGAAGTCACAACCACTTATGTCAGATTTTTTGGTTCCTACTCTTCTAGGATAACTGGGGTTATATTTAATTGCAAGCCCCTTA
>NZ_JAEQCT010000052.1:0-36059 GCF_020738205.1 Microcoleus sp. PH2017_24_DOB_U_A | reverse complement strand
CATTTCGTTGTAATTGATATAACCCCATCCATAGACAAAACTTTGACGGATAAGGTAGTTAGCCGCGTTGTACAAATTTTTGGATTTAAAGGCTAATTCATCAATTTTAACAAAACGATTCTCGGTGGATTTAATGATGTGCCTCTCTGCTAGTTGCATTCAGACTCTCCATTTTTTGACAATCGCAATAATTCTCTCAGTTTACCATTTTGACTATATGATACTACTATTGCTTACTACTGCTTACAAACTTAATAAAGTTTTATAATACCATTTTAGAATTTAGATTTGAGAAACAGTCCTGGACGTGCTTCGACCAAATATTTTTTCCTTCTCCCCTAGATAATTAAGGCCTTCTTCTATAAATCAAGTTTTTGGCTTTTTTAAACAGAAAAAGAGCGAATAAGAAACTCGCTCTAGAGAAAGTATTAAGATACGAAACCTCAATCAAAAAAAACGATAGAAGAATCTAGCTCAGCTCATAAAGGGGAACCCAAGAAAGTTTCTAGTTATCCCCGACTCAGGCTCGCGTCATCAGTCTATGGCTTAAGCAACTTCGGTGATGCTGACAATTTTTCCGCCAGCGCGATGAATGCGCTGAATTTGCGGAGTCATCTTCCCACCAGAGACAAGATATTCAGTGTTGCTCACTCGGCGAGGGCTATCAAATTTAGCTCCTTTGACAACAATCTTGAACATTTTTTCGGTGGCATCTTTGGAAGCACTAATGCGACCGCCTGTGCTTGGTAAAGTAATTTTGTTACCACTATTACCAGCTACGAAGTCAACTAAGCGAGAAGCGGTAAAAGCACTGTCAACTCCTGCATAACCTTGATACAGGGAAAGAGTGCGATTGTAGCCAACTTGCTTTTGTCCGAGTTGACTTTTTGCGCCTTGATAATAAGGGACTGTATTCTCGCCAAATTTGTCCTCATATTCTTGACTGTCAAGGTACGAGTCAATTTCTGCATCGTAGCCTTTTTCGATACAGGTGCGAATATGCTCAGAAAGTTCTGCTTGGTCTAAGGGAGCGCGACCTAACAAATGTTTAAAGTTTAGCTCGACAAAGCGGTAGGGAGCGCATGATTCAAAATACCGACTGCGATAGAAGTCGGATTTTGCCACAGCGCGGACAAATTCCCGTACTGTCGTCCCACCATCGCACAACTGGGATTCTGCCACAGTCAGGCGTTCGCTTTCCATCACGTGGGGATTGCCTAGCACTTGCTTGTAAACTGCCCGAATTACAGCCTGTGTATCATCGGAACTGCTAGTAGACCAAAGTTCTACTGGTGCATCTAAAACCACACTCATTGAGTTTCTCCTAAGACTAAATAACGTTTCAAAACAGGGAATTAAGGATTGAAGAAAAACACGCTCAGGGAGGTAATTCCCCAAGTCGTGAAGCTAGAAGTTTAAACGGTTTCTAGTTGACAGCAGTGATGCTGGCAATTACGCCGCCTTGTTTGTGGATGCGTTGATATTCTTGGGAAAGTCTGGAAAACGGCACTACATAAACTTGGTTGCTCTGCCGAATTTTTTGAACCCGATTCTTTGCAGAAGTGCGATAGCCAGTTACTTCGATACGGAAAACCTTACCTTCGTCACCAGAAGCAACGTTGTAAACACTTTTAGCACCGCGCTGTCTATCGGGAAATGACCAACCATCTCCAACTGAACCGCCGGAAGGAGGAATGACTGCTACAGGGGTTTCTTGAATCACGTATTTGTTCAAAACTGGGGATTTTCCAGAAAGACTTCCTTTGAAATCGCTGCTGGAAGGGCCGCGCAAGAGAGCAAACATATGAGTAAACCCAACCATGTTTTGTCCTGGTTGGGTTTTGTAGCCTCGGTAGTAGGGAACGATATTTTCGCCGTAGGCGTTTTGGTATTCATCGCTGTCGAGGTAAGAATCAATATCTGCCTCGTAGCCTTGAGTATCTAAGATAGTGCTATGGGTTCTCATTTCTTCTAGGCCATCCGGAGCTCGACCGAGAAGATGTTTGAAATTCAGTTCAAGAAACCGATAGCGAGGACAAGTATCGAAAAAGCGAGAACGGTAAGCGTCGGATTTTGCCAGAGCGCGGACAAATTCGCGTACACTCAATGCACCACTTTTGAATTGCGATTCAGGAATTGTTGCCCGTTCGCTTTCCATGACGTAAGCATTACCCAAAACTTGCCGGTAGACGGCACGAATAATGGTTTCTACTTCTTCTTGTGAACGTCCTGGAATCAGTTCTAAACAGGGTGTTTCTTCAAATAAACTGACTCCAAGTCGAGATGCAGGTCCAAAAACCATTTAAAAAATCTCCACTATTGTGTTATGTGAAAATTTACCATAATTGGATGTTATATTAGAAAACTTTACATAATGTAACATTCCAGGGGAGGTTGCTGTTTCACGTACTACAGGAGTTTTTTGGGGTACAGGAGTCTTTTAGGGTAATAGGTGTGGCTGTAGTATGTGCTGCGCTCGCCTGGAAATTCGTCGGCGGGAAAATTAGAGAGGCGGTAGCTCTCCGGCAAAACTTTGACGCTTTTCAAACCATAAGGAGCCATTCTCTGAGCCCCAAATCTGTTCGTGAGTATTTACATCCATACCGCGATCGAGACTGCTCCAGGTTGTTTCGGTAATTTCCACGTCGCTGATGAGGTAGGTTGAACAACCTTTTTTTTCGATGAGACACTGGTTTCCTGGTTCTACACTACCACGAAACATTTCTCCTTCTCGTTTGAAAACCATAGAGCAATTGTAGCGCCGTTGAATGCAATCTGGTTTAATTGTTTTGAGAATGCTTAATTCCCGTGCTGCTCCGGCGTATTGTACTGGATCGTTGAGACTATAATTTTCAATATAAATTTGTTCTCCTTGGTCTATTAATTTGTGGACTCCTTGACGGTAGGGAGTCCACAGATCGTGGTCATAAACCTGCTCGGAGTAAAAGCCAATGGCGTTAAAAAAATCAAATGGTAAGGGGCGGAAAAATATATGAATGTGGGCAAATTGTTGTGGTTTTTCAAAGGATTGTTTGTAGTTGCTGAAATCCCCGGCCATCCACTGAGCCAGAGTGATTAAATCATTATTTGTTTTAACTGAATTCATAAGTTTTTTTACTTTGTTATATAGCAATTATCAAGTGAGGTACGGATTAGTAATTGGTAATTGGCGGTGAGTACATCACTTGGTTGAGAACCGCTCTACCATTTATCAAAACTCTGGTTACAAAACAATTGTTCTGCTTGTTTCATCTACTCTTTAGGTAAGGTGCGTCGCTGCGATATTCTCGATTAAAATTAGGGATTGTTTGTGGCGGCGCAACTTACAAATATTGTTGCATGATTTTCGATAATTGGTATTATTTGCCGGAGAGCGATCGAATTTCTGAAGAAAATGATGCGGTGACAACTCCACTTCCTTTACTGGTTTTGATCAGGGAAACACGAAAGCGCAGGTTGGGATTGGCAAACCAAATTTTTTCTTCGGCGGCGGCGTTATCGTAGCTTGTCAGGAGGACAAAGGTGCCATCGTCTGTGATGTGATAGTCGGCGGCGGCGGGAATGGTTTCGGCATATCCTTGGTCTCGCAGTAGTTTACCGCGATTGGGGACTGTGGGATCTGGGATTGGTACGAGGATACAACTGCCTTTCATTTCAGCGTTTTCATCCCAATCTGACTGGCCTTCCCATGCCATGTGAAAGGGGTTGACTGCTTGGGCTGGGTCGATGTTGTAGGATTTGCAGAGGTCGATTACGGCAGCATCATCGGGTGAGAGTGCAACGATATCAATGACTGACTCGATCGCTTCAAAGTGTCGGAAAGTCAAGTGATGGGCGCTGCGCTGCGATCGCCACTGTCCGAGGGAATTGTCAACAAATTGCTGGATGTTCATGAAAATTATTTTACAAGCTCATTGACTCAAATATTCTTTTCAATTTTTTAAGATTGACGAGAACACTACAGCTTGCGGGTAATGGCATTGTACTATGTTGTTTGAGGATGGGAGTAGAAGGACTTGAACCTTCGACCTTGAGATTAAGAGTCACCTGCTCTAACCAACTGAGCTATACTCCCGCATCTAGGCTACTATAACACAACTAATCTGAAATATCAACTATTTTTGTAAATATTTGTGGCGATCGCCGGCTGGCGAGTTTTCTGTAAGGGCGATCGACAAGAGCCAAGAACCCGCAAGCTACTGATGGTATCATTCGTTTAGTTACCTTCGAGCCAGCAGAGGAGGCAATCGTGCAATGGATTCATTAAACATTCAATATCGCGACATCGTTGAAAGAATTCTCCAAGAATATATCGATTTTCTCGGTAATGACGACCTAGCTGAGGTC
The DNA here is from genome assembly GCF_020738205.1 of Microcoleus sp. PH2017_24_DOB_U_A. Classification (NCBI taxonomy): domain Bacteria; kingdom Bacillati; phylum Cyanobacteriota; class Cyanophyceae; order Oscillatoriales; family Microcoleaceae; genus Microcoleus; species Microcoleus sp. PH2017_24_DOB_U_A. The sequence goes on along the minus strand of NZ_JAEQCT010000052.1, from coordinate 31,712 downwards.
AAATTAGTATTAGATGAAAAGCGCGATCGCTATTTGTTAGTCGAAACAGGCTGGCAAAACGGTCATCGCATCTACGGAAATTTGATCCACATTGAAATTATCGACAACAAGCTGTGGATCGAACACGATGGTACGGAAGATGGAGTTGCTTACGAGTTGATGGCGGCGGGAATTCCTCAAGCAGATATTGTTTTGGCTTTCAAATTGCCGGAACTGCAAAAAGTGCGATCGGGGGCGATTTCGCGATCGTGAGCGATCGACCTTATTAAGGTGATGCGCGTACCTGCGATAGTCAGTCCGCGTTCTGTTCGGATAATTTTTGTTTGGGTGTTTGGTGTCGAAGTCATACTCGTAACCTGTGAGTTATTGCTTCTATAGTAGCTTATGAAATAACGAGTTTGTTTTTGAAATCAAGAGGAGACAGCGTGTTAGCTATTACCGCCCCAAATTTGTGCAAAACGTTCGGCAGACCATCCAACGATGTCTGATACTTGCCCATCTCCAATCTCGACAATTCGCTTGACTCCATCTTGGCGATCGACTACATCCACACAAAAGAATTTGCTGGGAATTCTCACAGCACATTCCTTAACAATATAGGGTATTTCCTCGTCCAAAGAAGCAGAAAACGGTTGACCGCTTACCACGAAGTAACGCCGCTCGGATTCTACAACAAAATCCTCGACTTGACGCACGCAGATGCCACCTTCTATTGTTCCTCGAAACTTTTGCATCTGGGTCACGACCGTTCTAATTTCTGAAGGCTGTTCGAGAATTGAACCGCTTGAGGTTTTGAGAGATTTAACGTAATCTTTGATAAAAAATCTTTCCCAGCCTAATATTTTTAACTCAGTTTCTAAATGATCATCAACAGTGTAAAACTTAGTAGCTGGAGTTAAATCAGCAATTAAAGGATACCAATTTGGCAGATAGTGCGTTAATAAATACTCAGCTTTGGAAGTAAAGGCGCTAGATCCGGTGCTATCTACAGCATTCACCAATAGCTCGTAATCCAAGGGTGAAAGCATCCAACCTCTGTAGACTACGTACGAGTTTTGAGAAATGGGAGGATTAATTTTAGGCAATTTACTCCCCAAAGATTCTAAGGAGATAACAGCAGTATTTAATCCTACGTTGTTCAGCGCTGAAACTTGGCCAGCGTACATCTCATCAACTTGTTTTGGATTGAAGTAATCGCTAGGAAAAAGAAATATCATGATAATTATTAGCCGTCTACTCGATAATCTTCATAACAGAACCTCTTGGTCACCAATGTACATAGTTAAAAATTAGGAAATGGCTTATTTATCCACACCTCACAAATACGCGCATAACTCTTACTGAGGTCTGGTGTACAAGGCAAGTTTCTAGCCTTAGGCTCAAGTGGCTTGAGAACTTTTGACAGTAATAACATAGGGACATCTAAAGTGAGAACCAAAGCTAAGCCAATCCTAGGGTTTACTACAACAAGGTACAGCCCCATGAAGAATGCTGGCACAAGAAAAACTAATAATGCTAAAGTCATATACATATTTCTGCGTGCCAATGATTTGAAGGCTTCAAAATCGCTGCGAGTTTCGATCGCGCTATGAGCTGCAAGAAACCGCCGAACATCGACCCAAGCGACGATCGCAATCATCGTTCCAAGTATTTTAAGAAGTAAACATATTCCTGCAACCATCTATACCTCGTTAAATATTTAACTGACTTTTCAATATACAATCTTAGCTTACAACAGCACCTTTACAAACAAGCAAACAGAAAAGCCAATTACCCATTTGGGCAATTGGCTTTTCTGCTACTCATCAATTCAGCAAAATGCTACCGCTGAATCTTGGAGACGACGCCCGCACCGACGGTACGATCGCCTTCGCGGATGGCAAAACGCATATTTTGTTCGATCGCGATCGGCTTCACTAAATTCTAGTCATTGCCTCTCATATTGCCGAGAGGATACTTATTGTCTTTCATAACTCTCATCAAAAACCGTAGAGCTTCATTTACTGCTTCAGAATCGGGAAACATTTCTGCAACATCAGGTTCCAGATGAACTGTCAGCCCGCTAAAACTCTTGCGTGCATGACCTACTTTTCTCACTCGCAAGCTCTTCAGATCGTATTCCGATCGCAGTTCGTCTTCCATATCTGTTTCAGCCTTCTTCATAAACTTCTCGCTCTTTTCTAGTTACTTCTCTGGCGCTAATTAAACGAATTGTCTTGCCCCTTTCCGTATAAGACACTATTAATAAACGGCCTCGGCGCGATTCTCCTACAATAATATATCGATCTTCCTCATCAGAATGGTCTGGATCGTAGAAATCGACATATAGCGGATCGTCAAAAACAGTTTTTGCCTCTTCAAATGAGACTCCGTGCTTTGACAGATTTCTCGCTGCTTTGTTTTCATCCCACTCAAAATTCATGTACGTATTGTAGCATCATGCGTTTTTTGAATGCAACTGTGTTGTGCAGGCACGAACGTTATTTCTATTGACTGGCGATCGCCCCACTAACTATCTTACAACAGCACCTTTACAAACAAGCAAACAGAAAAGCCAATTACCATTCGGGCAATTGGCTTTTCTGTTACTTGTCAATTCAGCAAAATGCTATCGCTGAATCTTGGAAACGACGCCCGCACCGACGGTACGATACTACGAACCTAGAATAAGGACTAAAGTCCTCACTACGAACCTAGAATAAGGACTAAAGTCCTCACTACGAACCTAGAATCAAGTAAGGTTTTTTTGACGTAGAATATAGGGCAACAATTTAGCGATGTTTCTAGCATCGTCAATGCCTCGGTGATGGGTTCCTTCTAGGGGTAAAGCCGCAAGTTCTAAGGCTTTTTCCATGCCGTATCGTTTTGGCAAGCCTTGGGTTTCTGAAAACAATTGTTTGAGATTGATGTGAGGACAAGCAATGGGAAAAGGGAGTTGATGAAAGTTGCTATCCTTTTTGAATTGTTTGCGATCGTAGTCTCCCCAGGAACCAAATACACCGTTTGGGTAGCCAGACAGCCAGTTTTTCAGCATCGCGCTTGCTTCTGGGTAAGTTGGAGCCCGATCGACTTCCGTTTGGGCGATCGATGTTAGCGCCGTGCAGAATTCGGTGAGAATGGGATGGCGCACGGGTTTGACGAAGGTTTGAAATTCATCAACGATTGTTAGGGTTGTGGAATCTACCATCACTGCGCCGATCTCGATAATTTCCATCTGATTTCGGGCGATCGATCCTTTGTCGCAGCAGGTTGCTTCCAAATCGAGCACTAGATAATAGTCGAAGTGTTTTAAACTCTTCATAAATTTTACCTAAATATTTTTTATTTTTAACCGCAGATGAACGCGGATTAACGCAGATAATTTTATACGATCGCCAAAACACCTCATTTTTGCAATCGATAGTGCAGCAGCATGAAACCGTTACTGTAGATTTTTCGATCGACCAATTCCAGATTCGTCGGCGCGATCGCCCTTGCAAACACAGGAATTCCCGCCCCAATGACTACCGGATTCAACTTGACAATCATCTCGTCAATCTCTGAAACCACCGTTGCTGCTAACTCACCACCACCGCACAGCCAGATGTCTTTACCCGTTTCTTGCTTCAATTCCTGAACCAATTCAACAGCATTTTCCGAAACCAGTGCAACATTCCCATCGGGGCTGGCTGTCATACTGCGCGAAAAGACATACTGCTTCAAGCTGGGATAAGGATTAGTCAAACCGACATTTAGCCCGACTTCATAGGTTTTGCGCCCCATCAAAACAGCATCAAATTGCTTGTTTCCTGAAAAATTAATTCCCAGCGCTTCGTGAAGGTGAGCCGGAATGGTTTCGGGAAAGCGATCGAACAAATCGGCAAAATGCTCTCCGGCCATCGGAAAGCAATCAAAGGAGCCATCTTCGCGAGCAATAAACCCGTCAACGGTGGAAGCCACGTAATATATGAGTTTTCTCATGTTTAAGATTGTTTGTTAAGAAGTTTTGGGAATCACCAAGGCTGAAACCATGGTAGCAGTAGTGCTTTTCAACGGCGCGATCGCCCGCATCTCTAGAGACAATAGAAGGAAAGGGCGATCGATACTCCGAAAGAAGATAAGCTGATGTCAACTAAATATGACTGCTGAAAATGGCCGAACAAGATGAAGCTTCCAAAACCATAAAAGTCACAATGCCTAACCGAATCCATCAAAAGCTGAAGAAGCTGTCTGACGAGTCAGGAATATCCATGTCTAAACTGATGCTCCTGGCAACTATCAAGGAATATAAGCTCATTGATGATAAAGATGCCACTGACTGACCCCACTTAGTACCCAGTCTTACCCCATTGTGCTATCCTTTAGGGAAATAGTCAACCCTGGAGGTGTACTTGTGACCCAAAATGAACTCGAAGCCCTTGTCGATGAACTCGGCTTAGTCGCTGTCATTAGCCTGTTGGCAACAATCTGCCACAACAAAGCCCGACAAACCTTGTCCCTCAAAGGACAAGGGGCAAGTCCTTATACCGCTTGGAACAGCAATGGCTTCTTGTTGAAGCAGTTGATGACTCGACTGCGCCCGATCGGCAGTTGCGATCGCGATGTCAACCTCAACGTCAACTGAGGTTCTGAGATTCAACCCGTGCAAGTTCGTAAAGCATTGGTTTTAGTCGGTTAACAGCCGGGTATGTATGCTTTAACTGTTAGGGCACGGGTTGAAACTCCTCGGTTGTGAACCAAGAATGGAGAGGACGGGACTCGAACCCGCATCGATCGACAGCAACTTTCAGGAAACGCGCTTCCTTACTGCCCGCAAGCAGACGGGAACTGCCCCCATCTCGGACTGTTAATTCCTTTCAGTGCATCTGCAACCCGCTGCCAGTTTGTGTTTTCAGGGAACGTCGCGAAGCAACTTTTTACCCTACTCAACAAACGCGATCGTCCTTTTGAGAGCCGCTTTACCTAGTTTTTACGGTGCCATTCCATTTAGGCGACCTCCCCAAAATTTCTATTGCTAAGTAGGTGGACATAAATAAATGCAACAATGTCATTGCGAGGAACGAAGCAATCGCAGGGTTTTCGGATTACTTCGTTATCTTTTCGGACAGGTAATATATATGTCTACCTACTTATAGGATAGCAAATCTATTTGCCAAGTCCCCGAATATTTCATTAAGGAAGATGAAGGAATCGAACCCTTACAGGTGTTACCTGTACCCTTGTTTTCAAGACAAGTTGCTGACCATTTAGCGGCATCTTCCATGATGCAAAACATCCATGATTCCTATGGCTCAAACATAGGAAATCCACCGGGAAGGTACTGCCCCTTCTACCTCTGCGTTATCAGCACAGTTCCTCGCTTTTCGGATTCCGGTGGTGAGATCAAATCCCTGTCGCCTCGCGCCGTATTTGTAAGGACACAGCACTGCTTTATCCCTAGGATTATCGGTACAATAAACCGGATTTGATATTAAAAGGAAGATGAAGGAATCGAACCTTTACAGTTGCCTGTACCCTGGTTTTCGAGGCCAGTTGCCAACCGTTTAGCGGCATCTTCCAAGGGTATCCGACGGGACGTTATGGTGTTGCTCGCGAGCGGGACGCTCGCACTGAGGGATTCACAGGCTAGCGTCTCGACCGCTTCGACTTCAGATACCGCATGGAATCAAGGAGAATCGAACTCCTAACCTCTTGCGTGCAAGGCAAGCGCTCTACCAATTGAGCTATGACCCCGTTTTGGTGGATACTGGTCGGACTCGAACCGACATTTTCCTAGTTGCGAACTAAGCGCTTTTCCGATTAAGCTACAGACCCAAAGTTGGTGGATTGCGATCGGATTTGAACCGATATCTTTCTAGCAGCCAGCTAGATGCTTTTCCAGTTAAGCTACGAACCCATTTAACAGGAGCGGTAGGACTCGAACCCACAACATTCGAGGTAGAAGCTCGACACTCTATCCAGTTGAGTTACACTCCCGTATTGTTTGTTAATAAGGCTGGAGCGCGGGTGGGCAGAAACCGGGTTTTTTGCGAAAATACTTCGCTATAGTTCGCAGATTGTATGAAAAACCCGGTTTCTTTGATTTATGGGCAATCTTTAATTAACATCATGTTCATTCAATTAATTGGGATTTGTCGTTGGGCGGGGGCGGGTTTATAAGATTGTTATTTGTAGGCAGTTATTGTTGGCGAACCCGCCCCTACAGGACTTATTGCAAATCCAACACCTACAAAGCTTTCGACTTTTCTTGATACCATTTTTTGGCTGCATTCATCACTGCTTTATTAACCTCTTTCCAGGTCAAGCCAGCAGCTTCTAGTTCTGCAACACTTTCTTTCTGTACGTCAGCGTTAAACCATTTTAAAAATGCTCCGATTTTGTCCATCTCAAACTGACCCGAACAAACTTCTGTCACCCCTTGTTCTAATCGAGCAGGGGTTACAAACAGATTCACAAAGTCATCAATGCTTTGAGCAACTTCTGGGTCGAGTTGAACTGGTTGTTTTGTTTTTATAGCTTGGTGTTTTTCGCCTTTGGCTTTGAACAGCAGTTCCGCATAAGACAACCTTTCCGCAAGTTCGCCGCTTTCGGGAAACATTACCAAGCCTTCGCCAATCCCTTCGAGGCCGAAAGTTTCTTTCACCCAAGGATCTAGTTTTTCTACAGTATCAACCGCTTGATTGAGAATATCAACAGCCGATTCTAGTTGAGTGCGATCGCCAAAATCCAAAACAATCGGTTCTCCATAAAAAGGTAAGACAAAAATATCGGGATGTTTTGGCAAAAACTCAGCGATTTTGTCCGGGCGAATTTCCAGTTTGGCAACTTTTCCATCTATGCCGCCAAATTGAACCGCAAACACTGCAAAGATTTTGCGATCGATCTCAGATACAGCCGTCCGTTTCTGAATGCCTTTACCGCACCATTCCCCAAAAATAGTTGCGTGTTCGGTACTCGCCAATCGAGAGAAGTAATCGATATTTTGATTTACCCAATTCGCAAAGCCGAGATTGTCGTTTTCTGGGGAGATTATTTGCGATCGACTTTGGACAGCAACTTTACCATCAGTAAAGATTTGAATGCCACCATTAGTACCGTCGAGTTTAATTTTAGCTCGATAAGTTATCTTCGGAGCTTCCCCAACCAATTCTAAACTGCGGCGAAGATTGTACAGCAGTTCGATGCTCGGCCATGTTTGCATTACGGTCGATCGATCCGCTGTTTGTTGACAGTAAATTGCCGACAAATCGGTACCAATTACTTCATCAACTTTGCCCAAAGCCATACCAAAAGAATAAACACCTCGCAGCTTTGCCGGTTTGATTATAGTACCGTCTTTCAGCACAGAATCAGTTAAGGCTATCGCAACGATATCGCCAACATCATAAATGTTTTCTGAGTTGGCAACAATTTGCACTGAATCATGCCCTGGAGCTTCAAAATTATAGAGATATAGCGCATCAGCATTAGGATGATTTTGCGCGGTTTTTACTTCCATAGCAATTACAGGCATGGGAAACTCCTTTGGTTATAACTTTATTAAAAGGTGAAATAGTGCAATTCCCTAAGGATAGCTGCGCCGATCGCACTATTTGCGTGCGAGTTATCAGAGCATTGCGTTTTCTGAGTTACTAGAGGGACTCCGCCGATGAGTTATTACACACTCTTTAAAGGATGGCTACTTCTAAGCCTACCTATCGGGTTCACTGCACTCCCCGTTCGCAAACGCGCGCCGTTTTTGACAGCGTTACCTTTCCTCTCGTACTAAAGTATGTAGGCTCCAAAGATTGGGACACGCAAAGTACGCGCGGCGCAGCTATCCCGTAGGGAATCGCTCTTAACATAAGACTTACGCATCAATGGTCATAAACCGGGTTTTTTCCGAAAATCTTCCGCCTTCACCAAAAGATGAGATAAAAAACCCGGTTTCTTCGATCGAATAGGTAAGTTTTGCAATATAAAAAATTAATCATTCAATGGAATCAACCTCCTTAAAATCAAGCAATAACAACGAGAGTGGTAGGAGTCGAACCCACAACATCCGCGTCCGAAGCGCGGCGCTCTATCCATTGAGCTACACTCCCATAAATTGGTAGTCATGACAGGATATTACCCCGCTCTTGCTTGTAGCAAACAGGACTCCAAAAGCGGATGATGGGACTCGAACCCATGCGCTGAGAATGGCATACTCAAATGCTAACCTTTACATCACACCCGCAAACAAATTTGATATTTTAGTTTACGTGTAACAGTCACTTGTCAACAATTGTAAAACTTCACTGTCAACTGTCAACTGTCAACTGTCAACTGTTTAATCAGCCAAGCGGATAACGAGGCTCGAACTCGTGCCTAGAGTTTGGAAGACTCGAATGCTACCGTTACACCATATCCGCGCGATCGAAAATGTAAAACTGCTTTTATAGACTGCTCATCGTTATGAAAAATCTCGATTAATTTGAGGAAAATCTACTGTCAAATTCTGCAAATATCCTTCCTTCTTCGCTAGAGTCTAGGACGGAAAATAGTACGCTTTTGAATCTGTCAGCAAATTGACCATTCGGCAATAAAAAGTCTGCAAACATCTGAGCTACCATAGATGGATCGTTCCTGAAGACACCACATCCCCAAGCTCCTAAAATTAACGCATCGGAACCTTTGTTAACAGCTAAAGCCAACAATTTTGCACCGCGTCCGTACAGAGTTTCGCGAATTTTTCCCGTACTTTCTGACTCTTTTCGGGAAATCTCACCAGCATTCGGAGCGCAACTCGTGATAAAATCAACAAGATAAGGTTCCTCAAGCAAAGTTCCATCATCTTTTCGGAATACTGAACAGCCGGGAGAGTAGATGAGTCGATCGGAGTAGAGCAGCGATTTATGAGAGCGATGATACTCGTAATATTTAGGACATTTTAAGAGGCTTTTGTACAGTGCAGAACTGCGTGCTAAGCTCTCTTCTTGCGCTTGAGCGCCTCTGATGAATCCACCACCCGGATTTTTGGCAGAAGCGAAATTTAGGACTCCTATTTTTGCAAATTTGTGCGATCGCCCTATACGCTCTGCACCCACCAGCGTTGTCTCATTTCTCACCATAAATTCCGTGTTCGAGAATTGGGGAGTACCTGAGAGAACGTTTTCCTGAATCGCTGACAGGGCTTCGGGTTCGTAGTATGCCGTCCCAGCAATACAGGAGGCTAATTGGCGATCGATCTTAACCTGCTTCCCTTCCGGGGACAAGTAGCAACCATCTTCGAGAATTTTTAGCGTGTTTTGGGCGATCGCAATTCTTTTCATACTTTTTACTGAGATTTGCTACAAAAAATTTGGGCTGTAACTTCTATTGAAAAGTTAGCACAATTAGATAGACTCCTTCTGAGCTTTAGGACAAGCAAGTGGCGAGAGTTGAACTCGCATAAAAGCTTTACAAGAGCCTCATGTTGCCAATTACATCACACCTGCAATTTTGGTGGCGGGGACAGGAGTTGAACCTGCTATGAAGAGGCTTATGAGACCTCCAAGCCTACCCAGGCTACTTCACCCGCGATATCACCAAATACCCCTGGCTGGCCTCGAACCAGCAACCTCCTCGTTCTAAGCGAGGCACCTCTTCCAATTGGGCTACAAGGGCAAAATAGTTGACAGTTGACAGTTGACAGTTGATAGTTGATAGTTGATAGTTAACCACTGTAATTTTATCTTATATATATTAAAAATTCATGCTCCCGACAGGATTTGAACCTGTAAAAAACTAGCTTCTCGAACTAGCGCGTCTGCCGTTTCGCCACGAGAGCAAATAGTAGAAATTGGCTATTAACCAAGTACCCCTGACAGGATTTGAACCTGCAAAATACTCGTTCTGAGCGAGTAATGTTTTCCAATTACATCACAGGGGTAAAGTCGGGATAGCAGGATTTGAACCTGCAACCTTCGGCTCCCAAAGCCGCCGCGCTACCAAATTGCGCCACATCCCGTTCATGCTCCTGGTGAGACTCGAACTCACAATCAAAATAGAACAGATTTTAAGTCTGCCGCGTCTGCCAATTCCGCCACAAGAGCAAGTATAAACTTAAGGAAAATTTGGTACTCCTAGTGAGATTTGAACTCACACTTGACAATTTTTGAAATTGCCGCCTCTTCCAATTGGGCTACAGGAGTATAATTAATCTGCTTTGGTAATAGCAGAACTGGGAAGGTAGGGCTTGAACCTACATTTGTCCGCTTTCAAAGAGCGGTGCCATACCGATTAGGCGACTTCCCAATAATTGAATGCCGGGGTAGGCTTTGAAGCTACAAACTGATGCTTCAGAGGCATCCGACTTTACCAATTTGTCCACCCGGCAATTTGAAAAATGGCTGCCTCAGTAGGACTCGAACCTACAACCATCACGTTAACAGCGTGCAGCTCTACCGTTGAGCTATGAGGCAACGCAATCCCCCAAGTCAGTATCGAACTGACGGCCTCTTGTTCTTCACACAAGCACTCTACCAACTGAGCTATCGGGGGAAAACGGAGAGAGAGGGATTTGAACCCTCGACGGTTGTTAAGCCGCTCTTTCTTAGCAGGAAAGCGCCATAAGCCTCTCGGCCACCTCTCCTCAATGAGCGAGAACGGAGGGATTTGAACCCCCAAATCTTCAGCCGCGCAAACTGAGTTGTTGTCCGATTACAACACATTCTCATAATTGCAATTGCATATTAAATGCAATTACAAATAATTTACAATCTCAAATCTCAAATCTTAAATCTTGAATCTAAAAATCCAAAATCTAAAATCCAAAATCTAAAATCGCATGGGTCGGGCTGGAATCGAACCAGCAATGCTTTAAGCTACTGTTTTACAGACAGCTACTCATACCAATATGAGAACCGACCCAAGGTTGAAAATTTGGTAGGTCGCCGAGGAATTGAACCTCGATCCATCCGCTTAAAAGGCGGCTGCAAAACCATTCTGCCAACGACCCACACACAGTGCTGACGGGAGTTGAACCCGCAAATCACTTGGGTGAAAACCAAGCGGCTTAAACCATTTGCCTACAGCACTAAAAATTTGATATTAAAAATTTGGCACAGGAACTGAGATTTGAACTCAGAATGCTGGTTTTGGAGACCAGAGTGTTGCCAGTTACACCATCCCTGCTTGCGATATAAGTTCAAAGAAACCGGGCTTTTTACCTAATCTCTGGGCTCGGGTGAAGAATTTTCGTAAAAAACCCGGTTTCTAACTACCTGTGCGTCGAGCACTGTGTTGCTTTGTTACTTTCAAAGTTAAAAACTGCAATTAAAAGAGTGTTGGTTTAATCTTTTAATTTCTCGTTTTTCAAAACAAGTCAGCTTCTGGACATTCGCCGATTAAACTTGGGCTTCATCTCGCATTTGCCAAACCAATTTCTGAGCTTCCCATGCCGCATCAAGTTGTTGCAAAGTAGCATCAACGTCTTGAGAATAGCTGTCAGCAAGGGATTTTTGAACGAACGCAGTCAACTGATCTTCCAAGTTGGCACTATTATTTGATACATCGTTTGGCATGAACTTTGAAAGAACGGTAGTTTTGGTCTTCATAACTTCTAACCTCCGTCAATGTCTATTAGGCTTTACTTCCTCTGTTTTGTAGAATGACCGACTTTACAGTGCGTACCCTAAATAATTAAATTTCATGGAATTTATGTAATTTTTAATTACAATTGGGAACAGAGGTTAGGGCGGGATTTGAACCCGCGAAATTCGGTTTTGCAGACCGATGCTTTGAGCCACTCAGCCACCTAACCTGGGAGTCCCGACGAGGTTTGCACTCGCAATCTTCTGCTTGAGGGGCAGACGGCTTGACTTTTGCCTACGGGACTATTGATTTTGGATTTTGGATTTTAGATTTTAGATTGAAGAATTATTACTTGAGATTTGAGTCGATTTAAAATTTAAAATTTTAAATCAAAATTTCAAATCTAAAATCTCAATATCTCAAATAAGGTGCGTCGCTATGAGATTGTCGATATTATTTAGGATTTTTGATGGCGACGCACCCTACAGCTCAAATCCAAAATCCAAAATCCAAAATCCAAAATTGCTTGACGGGGCTGACGGGTTTTGATCCCGCTACCTTCGCTGTGACAGAGCGACGCTCTCCCAATTGAGCTACAGCCCCACAAAGGTTTGTGTTTGGACGGGGTGGCGGTTGATTCCGCGTACTACAACCTAGGGGTTATGGTTGCCGGAGTCTACACCGCCAAATGTCCAAAAGTATGTGACATTGTTAATTTCCTATTCAGTTTTCAAGGTTCGTATTGCTTGTGAGTTAAAGCTTTGAAGCTCTTTCCCGGTTGCTATATATTTATACTACATTGTGTACTACAGAACTGTCAAGGGGGTAATACAACTTTTTTTGAAATCTTTTTTTTGACATGGGTGTCGATCGCCCTTTCCGAACACTCCCACTCTGCCAAACTACCTAAAATCAAGACATTTGGCTGCTAAACTGGTGGTGTCGTTCGAGAAAAATCCGATGCTGAAACTGTACTACAATCCGATTTCTCTGAATTCTCGTCGCGTGTGGGTGGCACTTCTGGAGAAACAAGTTGCGTTTGAGCCGATCGCACTTAACCTCGACGGCGACCAATTTGCACCGGATTTTCTGGCAATTAACCCGTTTCACCGCATACCGGCGTTGGTGGATGGAGATTTGACTTTGGTGGAGTCGCTGGCAATTCTCGATTATATAGATGCCAAATATCCCACGCCCCCACTGCTACCGACAGAGGCGAAAGCCTTGGGAATTGTGCGGATGGTGTCCATGCTGACTTTAAATGAACTGTTGCCGGCAATGTTTCCCTTAACCAGGCAAATGCTCGGTGTGCCGGGAGACACTGAGGAAAAGTTGGCACAGTCCAAGCAACAGATATTAACCCTGCTGAGGTTTTTTGAGGGCTTGTTGGACGATCGGCGCACTTTTTTTGCTGGCGAACAGTTTTCTTTGGCGGAAGTCGTGGCGGGGACTGCGGTTCCTTCTGTGGGGATGTTTGACATATCTTTTGATGAGTATCCGAAGTTGCAGCAGTGGGTTGCGAGACTTGCAGGGCGCGAGAGTTGGCTGCAAACGGAGGTACCTCAAGCGCAAATTGCGGCGAAAATCCCAATTATTCGGGATTTACTGGCGGCAAGGCTTTAAATCTTCAACCCGCCTCCGCAGGTTTCGTCTGTCTAGGCGCGATTTCAATCGCCCGCTTCCCATCGCCCCCTATTTACTGGCGGCAAGGCTTTAAAGATATACAGGGCGATAAATATACCGGGCGATTAGAAATCGCGGCTATACAAACAATGTCCACCTCCGTGGACTCAAGAAACTTCTAAGCCCCTAAATATATCGGGTGATTGAAATCGCCCTTAATCGCAATCGCTGGCAATTTCTTCAACCCGCGCAGGCGGGTTTCGTCTGTCTAGGCGCGATTTCAATCGCCCGGATTCGATCGCCCGCTTCCGATCGCCCGGATTCGATCGCCCGCTTCCGATCGCCCGGATTCGATCGCCCGGATTCGATCGCCCGGATTCGATCGCCCGGATTCGATCGCCCTTCCGATCCCGCTGTCAATCCCCGCTGAGACATATTTATCAAAAATAAGGTTTCTTTTCCTTGAAATTCCCATTATCATTATCGGCAGTGTGGAGTGAAAGGAATCCCAAGTGACCGGAAATCATCTGTTTCAAAGACTGCGAAAAAAATGGCGTTTTGTGGCGATCGCCCTAGCAGCGGCTACAATAAGCTTTATCGTCGGTACGCTGCTGCCAGGAAACCAACAAGGAAGCGACAAACCTGCAACCGCCGCCGTGCAGAACCTCAAGCAATCCTTAACGGTAAATCGGCTAGCAAAAGAGGTTGGGGACGATCGAACAGGCTTTAATCTCGATCGCACAATTGAGGAACTTCTCACCGTATTGGAATCCAAAGAAAAAAACTTGACTTTTGTGCCACCTGAGCAGTTTCAGGGAACAACTGTTTTTGAAGGGACAATCAAATATTCTCAGAAAGTTATTGCTTTAACAGTTGATGACGGGCCGTGGCCAGAAACAACTGAACAAATGCTGGATATTTTTAAGCAAAATGACATTAAAGCAACATTTTTTTGGATAGGTAAATCTCTCGAAACTTCTCCTGACATTGCGCGCCGAGTTGTGGCGGAAGGTCACGCGATCGGCAATCATACGTGGCATCACTGGTACGATCCGATGGATGCGGCGACGGCGGCTAGTGAAATCGATCGCACGGCAAAACTTATTTACGAAACGACGGGAGTTAAGACTACTTATTTCCGTCCGCCGGGAGGAGTTTTGACTAATGGTTTGGCTAAGTATGCTAAGGAGCAAAATTATTCTGTGGTGATGTGGTCGGTAACTTCTGCTGATACCGATCCCCGCGCTCAACCAGAAGCTTTTGTTGAGAATGTGTTGAAGAATGCCAAGCCGGGGGCGATTGTGTTGATGCACGACGGCGGGGGCGATCGATCTCGTACTATTAAGGCTTTACCGGAGATGATTGCTGGCTTGAAGCAGCAGGGATATCGGTTTGTGACGATTCCTGAGTTGCTGGAAATGCAAGGGCAATCGGCAGCGTAAATTGTGCGGCGATTGCTTGTCTTTTTTCGAGGATAAAACTAAGGCTAAAGAAACCCGTTTTCTGGGATAAATATTGGTTTTTCAACTATATATACGAAGAATCTGGGTTTCTTACTCCCTAGGATTGCGTCCTTTAATAGCATAAATTTGCGATAGATTTTAGATTTATACAATATGATTTAACCGCAGAGAACACAGAGAACACAGAGGAAGAGAATAGAGAGATGAATTATTAATATGCACCGTGCGATATAATTTTTGTGAAAAATGATATGAAAAAATCTCAAGAAATTAGAAAATAATGAAGTTGAGAGGATAGGGGATATTCCTACTGAGGTAAGGTTGATAAATACTGTTGATAATGAGTTAGTTCGTCACTGGCTGCACTCTTTGGATACTTGTCCCAGTACCAACAGTTGGGCGATCGCCCGCGCAGACCAACTGCACCACGGAGATGTAGTATTTACTAAGCAGCAAACCAACGGGCGCGGACAACAAGGGCGCACTTGGCACTCCCCAACCGGTGTTTTGACTGCGAGTTTTGTACTCGACAACCTCAATCCCAATCTGTTACCCGGACTCAGTTTAGCAGTCGGTTTGGCTGTGATTTTCGCGATCGAGGATTTGGTGCCCGAATGTCGCGATATGCTGCGCCTGAAATGGCCAAATGATGTTTGGATCGATCGCCAAAAATTAGCCGGAATTCTCTGTGAAGCCACTTCTGGGAACACATTCGGCACTCGCGTGGTTGTCGGAATTGGACTCAACCGCTGCGTAGATTTCGCGGCGGCCGGATTGGATGCCAGGGCGATCGGCAATGCGGTAAGCTTGCATTCTATTGCTACTAATGTGCCCGATGAATTGTGTTTGCTTGCCAGACTCCGGCACTATTTACTCGAACTAGCCGATATGTTTTCCACCACCGACAGGGCACCCGAAAAGTCCGGTTTAGCGCGACTGTTACCGGAATTGCGCCGCCGCGACGGGCTGATTGGCTGTAATGTGGCGATCGAACTTGCGTCGGAAACTATCTGCGGAGAAGCCGCCGGGATTGACGGATGCGGCCGGTTGTTAGTATGCTTGGCAGGCGATCGAATACAAGCCTTTACCTCCGGCCGAATACGATTAAGTTAAGACGAAGAAGTCATTTGTTATTTGTTATTTGTTATTTGTTATTTGTTAGCAATTCCCGATGCCCGATGCCCGATGCCCGATGCCCGATGCCCGATGCCCGATGCCCGATGCCCGATGCCCCATTACCCAATTTAATTTACCACCTCAAACATGACCAATCTGCTCAGCCACAGCGGTTGATTAGCCTCCACACCTTCGGGACGACCCTTAGTAGAAGCAACTTGTATTCTATTGCCATTTATCCCTTCTTTAACCAGAGCAGCCTTCACATTTATCGCCCTTTCCAGCGCCAACTTTTGATTTTCCGCAGGGCTGCTTTTAAAATCGCTGTAGCCAATTACCCTCAAATTAGTCGTGCTATTCTCCTCCATATATTGTTTAACTTTGCTCAGTTTTTGTGCTATATCTTTCGGCGACAAAATTGCCGAACCAGCACCGAAATAAAGGCGAACTTCTATTGGCGGTGACGGCAGTTGAGTTCCGATTCCCACTGTATTTGTTACCGACTTCACCCCCGGAATTTTCTCAAAAGCTTGAGTAATTTTCTGAGCATCCGTTGCTTTGCTCACACTACCTGCAATCGCGACTTTTCCCTCTGCATAGCGAGCCGAGATATTAATGCTTTCTAACTTATTCAAAAGAGCCACAGTCCGCTTGACATCAGCTTCGGTTAAAACCGGATCGGGAGGTACTTCAACGGCTATAATTTTATTGTCAATTCTTAATTTGGGAGCTGCATCCTGAGCGATTTTTTCCGCTTTCACTCGCAGCTTTTGATTCGGCACTCGTCCCGAAATCTCTAATACTCCATCTTTAACATCTGCCGCAAGGCGATAAACCGATAAGTCGGGAGCAGATTGTAAAGCTAAATTTGTATCTGCTTCTAAAGTCGCTGCAATTCCGCTGCGGTATTCATGAGTGCCCCAACCTACGCCAATTAAACCTAACACTGCCAAACCGATAACTGGTAAAATTGGAATCTTAGTAGATTTAACTTTTACCTCTGTATCGATTAACTTTTGCAAGTTTAAGTTTACTCCTGGAGGCAGACGAGTCGGATCTCCGTTAAATGCCTGAATTTGCTCTCCGTATTCTTGAAGAATATTCTTAAATATTGCTCGCATTTTGTACTTAAACCATTGGCGGGTTCCTCCTTCGATCACTACTGCTAGATAACACGAACCTGCTACTTCCAATACTATCGAAGATGTCCCGTATTGTACCGCATCAATCTCTGCAAGATTTCCCGATTGAGATATGCAGTCGTTGACAAAAGAGCGAATAGCAGTCAGCATCCCTGCTATCATTTCTGATTCTAGCTCTTCGCTTTCAGGCGGCTGCACTCCTGCAATTAACAATCCAGAATTTTTTTGAATCAAAAATACAGCTTTAACAGTCAGCGGTGCTGTTGCTTGCATTAGCAATTCTGCTTCAGAAATTCCTTGCAATTTGGCTTTAATTTTGCGAGCGATCGCATCAGGACTTAACGATTGATCCAACTTTTCGTTAATCTCGCGCATCGTCTCGCCGATGTATTTTAAAATTGTGCTGCCGATGATCGGATAAAGTGCATCCGACATTGCTTCTCGCTTGATAGTAATTTGCTGTTTGATTGCCGAGGCCATTTCCGGCGCCAGCGCTATGGCAATTTCATCGGGATATTCACTAATTCTGTGGCTGATTCCCACAGGAATAGAAGGCGCTAGGGCTACTCCAAACGACTGCCGATTTTCTCGGATTTTGGTATCAATTACTTCATCAATTATCGGAGCGATGGTTTCGGCAAATGATTTTCTAGAGTCATTAATTGTTTGGATCATCATTTCTGGAAAGATGCTTTTAATTCGGGCCATTAATTCTGCCCGATCGCCTCCCCATTCAGCATCAGTTATTTTGCGTTCTAGTTCCTGTACTTTACTGTTGAGATTGTAATTATAACCTACCACTTCATCTAATAACGGTAAAATAGATTGGATGACAGATTTTTCTAGTTGGGAGTGATGGCTAACCATCAGCTCGTCAATCAAGGGTTTGAGTAAATCTGTAAACAAGTCTGTCGATTGATAAATCCGGTGTTCGATCGCCACAATCTTTTGTTCGATATTTCCGAGTCTTTCATCAATCTTTTTGTTCTGAACGATCGCATCGACAGTAGGGGCGATCGCAGATTCTATCTCTAGCTTAGCGTCCCGAATGCTTCCGGACAGCATTTCCAAGATCGCGGGCATGATTCTTCCCATCAACCCTTCGATCTCGCCTAAAACTTGCTGCTGAACTTCGACAATCTTACTTTCATTTTGCAATATTTTTGCTGCAATACCGCTGTTTTGAATAGCAGTATCGACAGCAGGTGCGATCGCCTCTGTCACCTCTAACTTTGTCTCGTCAATTTTCCGGTTCAGCGACTCAATCATTAACGGCATCAACCTTGCCAGGATTTCTTCCGGCTGAGATTTTTGCTGGCGCTGAAGATTATTGAGCCTACTTTCTACATCGCTCAATTTTCCTGGAACTTCTCTTTGCAGAATTGCTGATTCAATCAAAGGTTCGATCGCTGCTGCTACCTCTAATTTTGATTCATCAATTTTCCGGTTCAGCAAATCCGTGATTGCTGGCATTAGCATCGCCATAATCTCTTCTGGCGTCTGAATTGGCGACTCTTGGGTAGCCAGCCGGCGCTCGACGATGCTCAATACTTTTTCTTCTATTTCTACCCAAG
The DNA here is from genome assembly GCF_020738205.1 of Microcoleus sp. PH2017_24_DOB_U_A. NCBI lineage: Bacteria > Bacillati > Cyanobacteriota > Cyanophyceae > Oscillatoriales > Microcoleaceae > Microcoleus > Microcoleus sp. PH2017_24_DOB_U_A. The sequence goes on along the minus strand of NZ_JAEQCT010000052.1, from coordinate 13,280 downwards.
CTATTCTTACCTGTACTGAGGGTGCAAGTGTTTCTACAACTTCTAACTTTAATTCACTAATTTTGCGGGCGAGCAAATCGCTAACTACCGGGACTAACTGTTTGATAATATCTTCCGGTTGCTGCTGGTAACGCTGCTGAACAGTCGCAAGTTTCTCTTCAATTATGACTACTTGTTCTTCCAGTCCATTTTGATTGTCAACTACTTGATTGATTGTCGGTGCGATCGCCGAAGTCACCTCTAACTTAGACTCCTCTACCTTGCGGTTGAGCAGATCTCCCACCATCAACATTAGCCGTTTAACTAACTGTTCTGAATTTCCCAATTGCTGCTGGTTGAAATCAGAAATTTGATTTTCCAAATCCGCTAATTTTGTCTGAACTTCCAGGCGATTGATTTTATCGTTGCCGACGAGTTCTATCGCCTGGTTTAATTGAAACTTCAACCGCTCTAGCTCTTCTCTCACTAACTCGGGAATTAAAGGTTTCAATAAATTCATCAATTCTTTCGGCTCAGACATTAGTTTCTCAAAATTTTCTAACCTTTGTTCTACGCTGAAAATATTACTGTAAAATTCCGGCAAATCCCTTTCAAACAACAGTTCCTGCAACCGTTTAAACTCTTCGACTGCTTTTTCTAAATCTTCTTCCGACGGTCGCTCATTGTTTGCTAAATTAGCGATTCTAGATAAGCCTGCTTCTTCGTTCTTGTTTTGTCGTCTTTGAGGTGGTATCTCTTCATGATTATTCAATACTTCCGGTACAACCGCAGGTGATTCGATCAAAAAAGACAATTGGTTGCGCCGATTTTCCTCTTCCTCAAGTCGCTCTGCTGATTTTTCAGATGGCGGTAACTTTAGCTCGATAGGTTCTTTTTTTGATTGCTTCAGTAACTGGATTTCAGTCAATATGATTAGCAATTCCTGAAGTTGATCTCCTGCTTTAGAACTTGCCAGAGTTGCATCTGACACCTCTGTTTCTGACTGATATATGTTCCCTGAATTATCATTAGATGCTGCCATACTGTGCTACCAAAATCTGATTTTAAGCGATCGACTAAAATGACCAGCTTGCTTGTCGCCTGACGCCAGCGAACATCAATAGGAATGACACAATTTTGCCCAGTGTCAGACTTAATTAAGGCTATCACCGCTTCTAAAAACTTGGACAAACCTACCCACAGGTAATTTGGATCCCAGTATAAGTCTGCGGTGTAACTTTGAGTCGATAACCACTAACGCGCTTGTGCTTGGCTGATGCCCGACATCACTGCTCGACATCAGCCTTAACCAGTGGCCCCCAGTTAGAGACTCGATAGTAATCATGTCTGCGATTGACTACCGGACACCGACCGATAAACATATTAAATTGGTACCAAGCGCCCCATACGTGCTTTCTGGGGTTCACCCCCAGATAGGCGGACACGGGGCGCGGCAATCTTTCACTTCCATTCATTCCTCTTCTAGCAATAGCTATTGCAGCACTAATATCCGAGGACAACCCATACATCCGAGCGTATTTAACCAATCCGATTAAACTGGTGTAAGCCGGATTGCGAGTAAATAACGAAATGCCTCGATTGGATAAAATTGACTCCAAAAGCTGATAAAAACGACTGTAAGCCCAGTTCGATAGCATCCGAGCATATTTTCTTCCTTTCTCCCTTAACTGTGATTTCTTACCAGTAAAATCTAATGATTCGCAAACAATCGGGCAAGCAAACGCAGTAGCTAATTCAGCTAGCTGCAAGATAGCACCTACAATTTGAGCATCTTGTTTGCCGCGAGGTAAACCCATCTGCATAGCTATTTTACCTCTTGAGCTTAAATTACCTTGACCGTCGATATATGCCCAACCAATCGAGTTCGGATTGAGGTCAATGCCAATGCAACCGTACTCGATCGATCGGCTTACTTGTTTTACTGGTAATGGGGTAAATTGTACTGCTACTACCCAACGGTTGTCCTGGCGGTAAAAGTGCCAGGTTTTAGCACCAGCCTCGGGCAATCGATTCAGATTTCTGTCAAAATTACCGATGGCTGAAGTGACATATTTGCCAAATTTAGCCTCCAGGCAATTAGGCACTCTAAATTTCAGATTTTTGCCATCCCACTGGCAAGCTTGATTGCCATAACTTTCATCCTTCGACCCCACAATGAATAGTTCTCTTGAGTTGACCTTGACTCTCAGTGGTGCCACTTTCAGGTGGGCGAGGGTTTGAGTTAATTTGTAGATGTATCTTTTCTTGTTGTGGATGGCAAATTTCAGGTGATACCAGTTGGTCTTGCGAGTTTTCCTGTCGCTCGCTAGGGGGAAATTACACCCGCTTGAAGAGTGCTGCCAATGCCGTTTGGCGTAAAATTTTTGGGCCCCTTTTAGTTTACGTTCTGCTGCCTTTAACCAAGATGCAGCGGATTTAAGTCTAGATGCTAATTGGGACAGATATCTAGTTCTCGCTTTATATGCTGAATCTACTTTGCCGGATGATAAAGCAATTACTCCGTTGGCATGACGTTTGTTGATGCCGTAGGTCTGTTGTAGATGAGTATTCCAACTAGATTTATTGAATTTGATTTCTCGATTTAATAAATGGTTAACCGTCTCGATTGTTGCTCGATAAAACACTCCTGAAAATGCCGTTAAAAAACACTCAAATTCAGTATAACCTGCGGGGTTAAGTTCGGCTTCGGGAGTTGGTAATCCTTTACAGTAAGTGAGAGTCGTCATAACTTGATAAATTAGCTGCCTTGATTATGAGTGAAACTAGACATTAGCTGCTCTAATTGCAGAAAATGTCTAGTTTCGTCACGAATTGTCACGTTATTGTTGGACTGTTCTGTAACCCTATTTTAACTGCTGCTCTGCGACTAGCCAACTGGGCCGCCAACTGCAACGCTGCTGTCATACTGGAGGCATCGGCAATTCCTTGACCTACAATATCAAAAGCTGTGCCGTGATCGGGAGATGTGCGGACAAAGGGTAAGCCAATTGTAGTGTTGACTGCTTTGTCGAAAGCCATCAATTTGACTGGAATCAAGCCTTGGTCGTGGTACATTGCCAAGTAACCGTCGTGAGCTTCTTTGGCTAAGCCGTACCAAACTTTAGCCGGTTTTACCCACATGGTATCCGGGGGGACTAGCCCGTCTAATTGCACTTGAGGAAAACGATCGCGCTGCGCTTTCAACCACGGTATCATCCAGTCTTGCTCTTCATTTCCCAGTTTGCCATTTTCGCCGCTGTGAGGATTTAAGCCAGAAATCGCTATTTTTGGTTTTTCTATCCCAAAATCTTCGCGCAAACACTCGATCAGCAATTCTAGTTTTTCACTCAGCAACTCTGGAGTCAAAGCCTCGGGTACTTGACGCAGAGGAATATGTGTGGTAGCGAGTAAAGTTACCAGCGTCCAACCGCTGTGGGGAGATGTGGCGGCAAACAGCATTCCGAACCGCTGCGATTTCGACCTTTCTGCGAGAAGTTCTGTTTGTCCGGGATAATTGTAACCTGCGGCCTGCCAGCAAGTTTTGGAAATGGGGCCGGTGACGATCGCACAAAATTCGCCGGCAAGGGTACGGGCGATCGCCTTTTCCATATACTCAAAGCTAGCCGCCCCACTAGCCGCATTCCCGACACCGGGGACAATGGAACCCCACTTGCTGTCTGGTTCGATATCAATAATGTTTAATGTTGCGGGATTTGCTGCTGTTGTAGCCCGATCGATCGATCGCAACCGATCGTAAGTTTGTTGCAAAATCATCCTCGATCCGAAAACCGTCACCATCAAAGCAGCAGCCGGATCTGCCAAAGCCTTGAGAATCACTTCCGGGCCAATTCCTGCCGGATCTCCCAGAGTTACAGCTAGTTTTGATTGCCGATCGAGACTCAAGGCAGTTTTCTCCCCAAAAAATACAGCAATTTCAGCAGTGAGATTTTAGCATTCATGTAGCTGGTTGCCCCAAATTATATTATTATTTTTATCTAATGCGATCGTCCAATTAGGCATATACAATCATGAATCCTGAAATTTTCAATGCAGCCTTTTTGTCCTTTTCCCTAATTTTCGTGGGTATAGGCGGAGGCTTCCTCCTGCTCAAACTGCAAGGCGGCGAAGAATAAATTTTTGTAACAATCATTCAGAAGTCTTCTAGCTCAAGCCTTCTAGCTTCTGCGTGCCACCCAAAGCCAGCGTGCTGCTTAGGCTCTCAAGCCAAAAATGAGAAAAATTCAGGTTTTTGTTAAGTTTTTATAAAAAACATAACGAAAACCTGATACCATCTTATAGAAAGTTTAAGATTCATAAATTAATCCCTAGATGACTTTATTGATTGTAGGAGCCACCGGCACCCTCGGCCGTCAAATAGCCCGCCGCGCCCTAGACGAGGGCTACCAGGTGCGTTGTTTAGTCAGAAATTACAGAAAAGCGGCCTTTTTGAAAGAATGGGGCGCCGAACTCGTACCGGGAAACCTTTGCCAGCCTGACAGCTTAATTCCTGCATTAGAAGGCGTCACTGCTATCATCGATGCAGCAACAGCCAGCGCAGCCGATTCTGTCAGCATCAAAAGAGTAGACTGGGACGGAAAAGTATCGCTGATCCAAGCAGCAGCAGCAGCAGGCATCAAGCGTTACATATTCTTTTCATTTCTCGACGCCGAAAAATATCAGCAAGTCCCCTTGTTGGAAATTAAGCGCTGTACTGAGCTATTCTTAGCAGAATCCGGTCTAGACTACACAATATTGAGACCTTGCGGCTTTTTGCAAGGACTGCTGAGCCTGTACGCAATGCCAATTTTGGATGGTCAGGGAGTCTGGTTGCCCAACAAGCCGTCAGCCCTTGCTTACATGAACACTCAGGACGTTGCGAAGTTTGCCGTCCGAGCTCTTACCGTTCCCGAAACCGAGAAAAAAAGCTTTCCGGTGGTGGGAAATCGCGCTTGGGATGCTGAGGAAATCGTGCGGTTGTGCGAGCGGCTTTCTGGGAAACAGGCCAAAATCACCCGCACGCCAGATGCCTTGTTGCAGGCTACCCGTCAATTTGCTAAGTTCTTTCAGTGGAGTTGGAACGTAGCTGACAGATTGGCTTTTTCAGAAGTTTTAGCAGCCGGAAAACCCTTGAAAGCTCCGATGGATGACGTTTACAGTGTCTTCGGATTAGACCCTAAAGAAACTACAACTTTGGAATCTTATCTGGAAGAATACTTCAGTCTGATTATGAAGAAGCTCAGGGAAATAGAGTACGAGCAGCTTAAGACTAAAAAACGGAGTAAACAAAAAATGCCTTTTACATTTTAAAGTGCCGAAAGCTGGGATTATATACAACGACGTTAAACCAGTCTCTTGTCGCATCGCCGAAGAGTTGAAAGACAAGCTGACTGCCCGCGGCTGGGAGGTCTGCGCGGTTTCCGGTGCCGGGGGAATTTTGGGCTATTCTAGTCCCGATCGCCCCATGTGCCACACTCCGATCGACCAACTTGTCCCCCCCGGTTTTGACAGCGACATGGAGTTTGCAGTGGTTTTGGGTGGCGACGGTACGGTGCTGTCGGCATTTCGCCAAGTTGCTCCCATCGGAGTGCCGCTGCTGACTGTCAATACCGGTCATATGGGCTTTTTAACAGAAACTTACCTAAACTTGCTCCCGCAAGCTTTGGAAAAGGCGATCGCCGGAGAATACGAAATAGAAGAAAGATCGATGTTGGCCGTGCGGCTGTTTCGAGACAACGACTGCCTTTGGGAAGCCCTTTGTCTCAATGAAATGGTACTGCACCGCGAACCGTTGACTTGTATGTGCCATTTTGAAGTGGCGATCGGCCAGCACGCCTCTGTGGACATTGCCGCAGATGGGGTAATTATCTCGACTCCGACTGGATCGACAGCCTACGCGCTGTCAGCCGGCGGCCCTGTAATTATTCCGGGAGTCCCAGTGTTGCAGTTAGTCCCTCTTTGCCCGCATTCAATGGCTTCTCGGGCTTTAGTATTTAGCAATACTGAGCCGGTGAAGATTTTGCCGGCAAGTCCGAACCGCCTGGTAATGGTGGTAGATGGGAACGGCGGCTGTTATGTTCGGCCTGAGGATTGGGTGCAAATTGAGCGATCGCCCTACCCAGCCCGCTTTGTTCGGATACAATCTTTTGAGTTTTTCCACATTTTGCGGGAAAAATTGGGCTGGGGCTTGCCTCACATTGCTAAACCGAGTTCGGTTGAGTTGCCTTAATAGTTGTTGGTAATGAGCGGAGTGTAGCGGAGAATTAAAGTCCCGTCTTTTTAGGGGGGCTTTTTCTTCGCTTTCAGGTTTCTAAGTTTTTGTGCAGGATAAGGCTCGATCGGCATCTCGATCAAGAATCCTTAATTCTCGATCGAGATTCCGAACCATCTCCAAGGTGAGGCAGCGTTTGCGAGATAGCGTTAGTGCGATCGAACATTTTTGGTTTAACATCCCACCCATTACCTATTCCCCATTCCCTAAACCACCGCTGCGATCGAGAAAATCAGTAATCTCCTGATAAAAAGCCTGTCCCTTTCCCCTGCTGCTACTTGCAGTCACCAATAATCTTAAAACTTCCACAAGCGAACTAATCGTAGCATCAAAAATCAATGCAAACAACTGGCTTAAATCATCTTGGTTTTGTTGCCCATATGCCAAAGCATTAATATAATCATTGCGGATTTGGTTGTCAATCACCACAATCGGATAGCCAGCACGGATTAAAAGTAAATTCATTAATAACCTAGCCGTTCGACCATTCCCATCCCGAAAAGGATGAATCGAAACAAACCGATAATGAGCGATACTTACATATTCAACTGGATGGAGCCTTAAAGCAGATTCCGAATTCAACCAACTCGCAAAATCTCCCATTAATTGAGACAATAAATAATGGGGAGGATAACGATAATTAGTTCCTGCCGCCATCACGTCCAGAGTGCGATAACTACCCGCTTCATCAGGGTTAATTTTGCGGAGAATCAGATTGTGAATTTGCTTAATTTCCCATTCATTAATCTCCGTATCTTTTTGGGCTAAATTTTCAATATAATCGATCGCCTCCTTATGCCCAATAACTTCTAAATGTTCGTCAAGGGTTTTGCCCCCCACAGTAATGCCCTTAGTTAAAACTAATTCCGTTTCACTTTGGGTTAAAGTATTACCCTCAATGGCATTTGAGTTATAAGTAAAGCGAACATCATAGAGCTTTTTGAGTTCGGCGACGAGGGTGAAATCGAAGGGTCTAAACCCATCTAGCCAAGCTTTTAGTTTATCGATTCGTTCTAATTTAAGCCGATAATTCATCATTAAATAGTTGTCGATCGAAGAGGTTAATGAAAATTCCTTGTGTTTACCTAAAGTAATTACCTTTTGAATGAATTTCTCGTATAGTTGAGTTTCCATCTTTGAAAATACTCTCCCATTCCCTAAATTGCCAACTTTTCACAAAATCGCCGAATCAGGCGATCGTTCTCCGACCTTGTGCGATCGAGCGTCTCTATTTATTCTACCCATTTTATGTAGGTAAAGCTCTCGATCGAGGTTCCGAATGAATCATCTCCAAAGTCAGGCAGCGTTTACGATATAACGATCCCCTTCAGCGGCGGCAAGAAGCCTTATATTTTCTATTAATAGCTTATAACCGTCCGCTGCAAGGGGTTTATTAGACAAGACATTGACGAAAAGTTAGCTCCAATATATTTAATTCTGCATGTCAAGTTTTTGACAAATACTTTTCCATCGCTCAGTTAGAATTGGATTTAGCTTCTGAAAGTCTTCTGTTGAAAGCAGTATTCCAGCATTAGATTTTGCTGCTTCATAGGATACAAAAGCATTCAGCACATTTGCTATGGCACGAGAGGAATCTTGTCCTAATTTGTGTAGAAAATGTGAGTAAAGCTCATCATATGTTCGTTCATGACGAAATCGAAGAATTTCAAGCTTCAACCATTCAGCGAGAATTTCACCGGAAAAGACTAACTGTGTAATCCATGTAAGCAGTTCAAGATTGTTATGCCGCAGAGAAAATGCTAAAAGCCACGCAAAAAGATATCCAAAAATAACAAATCGCTTCCGAACCAGCATTCTTAAAGCAATTTCCTTGCTGAATAGGGCATTTTCCATAGTATTAGCCCCAAGGCGTTGCACCGATGGAGAGTAAGAATTGTTGTAATAAAGGGATGTATAGTCTTGTGAGAGAGGTATGCCAAATGAGTCAGATAGTAATTGCTTTCTTCTCATTAGTTCTGCTCGTGGCACTAAATACAAACTCGATATTTGAGAAATACTGAAGTATATCAACACCAAAACAAGAAAGATTGCTTGGAGAACTCTTGACCATTGCTCACCGATGGTTGACGCTGAGTATGGCATCACAAATGACAGGACTGCATTTAGCCAGAAGAGAACCACGCTAATAGTCCCAAGTTTCTTAGCTGGAGCGTAATACTGAGAAACCTCATCAACTCTTGTTGTACTCGTATTACTCATAGAGATGGCACGATTTTTTTAATTTCTAATTCTGCGTTAAAAGGCATATTGGTGTCCTCATACTCCTTAGCTTTTTTGGCATGGCTTTGGGCATTCTCAACCATATTTTTGATATATTGCGCCGTGTCGTATGTATAGGTAAATCCTGACCAGAATTCATAAAAATAGTCTTTTAGAGTGGAACATTCCCAACATGATCGACTAACAATATGTTGTTCCAAAGAAAATGAAGTGAATGGATATCCATTACGCGTATTCCAATATTTTATCAATCTAACTAGTGGTTTAATTTGAGAGTTATTGTCCTTATTTTCATTTTGGAGTAATTCATTGGTTCCAGAAGGGTCTGTGCTTGTCCATTCAAGCCAAGATGAAGCTGGTGAAGGAATCTGATAACCGGAATTGTAGATTGCTGGCACAAGTTCAAAATTGATGTGGTTCAAAGACAGAACAATTGTTGGATGCGACTGGCAAATTTCTGACGTAGAGTATCTTGCTTCTACAAAACGCCTAAGACGATCAAGATAAGTTTGTGGCTTCTTCTGACCATCAGATGTATTGAACACGACCATGTAATCTATGTCAGAGTGGCTATCTGCCTTGCGCGGAAGAATTGTGCCACGAGTGCTGGAACCGAACTGAAAATGGTTTGTTACTGTGTTGCTGAAGTATAAAGTCAGCCTTGATGAAAGCGTATTAATAGAAGTGGTAATACTCGATTTTTCTGCTTCAGATAAGACGAGAGTGCTTGCCAGACTTGTTAGGTGGGAATTTACCGACATAGTTCCTTAATCTTGAGAACTTCAACCGACTTTATGATAAGAATATCCTGCCTTCTTAACGTATTGATCTAAATACGAACCGTGTGAGCTAGCTGACATTAAACCAGAATAGACTAATGGCGGAACACCGGAATATTGGTAGATACTACCATTAAGAAATTCAACCTCTAACGTTTGAGTAGTTGGTTCGTATCCAACCGATGCAAGATTTGATGACGACACAGACGTTCTATCCATAGACCTCTCCTTGTGAATATGTCTGTCTAATACTGCATATAGTCGAATAATACCGCAGCTTAAGGATGTATGTCAACCCCTTCTTACTCCCCATCAGAATCTCCTTTCCTCGATCGAGTTCGCGGCACGATTCGACTCAATCACTTAAGCCATCACACTGAAAAAAGTTATCTATATTAGATTTGAGATGAGAGTCGATCGCACACCCTGGGCGATCGCCAAAATCGACACATTGATCGTAACTGCTTCACGCACGAATCACTGTAATTAACCGACCCATTGGGCTAGTCTGAATTTCAGTTTTCAGTCGTTCTTCTAACTCCGGTGCATTATCTCTGCGATCGAATATCACCAACCACCCTTCATCTTGTCCCAATCGAGCCAAATATCCATCTAACTGTTCCAACCCTTTACTCAACGGATCGACTTTCCGAGTCCGCCAAACCTTCAGTTCAATTCCTAATGTTACCTCACCATAACGCAGGCATAAATCCATTCTGTCGCGCCCGATCGCATATTCTCTCTCCAACGTTCCGCCACCATTAATCACCCGATGCAGAAACGCCATCAGCACTAAATGCGGCGCAATTTCGGGGTAAGACGCACTTTTGAGTAACGGTTCGCCATGTTGCAACCAAAATTCTAAAAAAGTTTTCAGTAAAGCCTGAGTATCTAATTTACCTTCTGATGTCAACCAACTCGGTGCAATTTGGGGCAGAGAGGCCATTGGAGTTACCGTGAGCACGCGGGGCAAAACTTCGCGATAAATTGGATTGGCGATCGTCAATCCACCCTGAACGTCCATCTTACACAAACCCAAATCGATTAAAAACTGAATATCATCATTGGGGATATTGCCGAGTTCCAAACCCGCCAACATCGGCTCGATAATTGCTTTGACTCGGTTTTCTCTGAGTCGTTCAGCCAAGCTATCTAAATGCGTATCTTGTCGTTTTATCAGAATTTCTTTAGCTTCTAAAATATGTTCTGGTGTAATTTCTATAGATTCATCTGTTACTAATTCTTCGACGATTTCTTTGGCTAAAGCATTCACCAACCAAGGTTGTCCTTGTGTTAATTCAAAAGCTAAGGCTACGGCTTCTGGTGTAAAAACTTGTCCGGTATCTTGGGTATGTTGCCCGTAGAGTTCTGCGACTTCTGAGGCATTAAAATTTCTGAGCGTAATCGATCGCACTTTAATATTAAACGGACTGGATGTATTTAGGCGATCGCTACCACCCGCAGCCACTTTGTAATCGCGAACATCCCGCAAACCGATTAAGCCCACCGATTGCGGAAACGCACGAGGACGAGAGGGATAACCATTGCGTAATTGACGCAAAACCGATAGCAATACTTCATTTTGGAGCGAATCAATTTCATCGATGAAGATTGCTAAAGGGCGAGGTGAAGTTTGTGCCCATTGCCGCAAGGTTTCTTCAATTCCTTGTCCCACCTCCATTTCTTGTTTTGGTGGTGGCTGGAGCTCCGGTGGCAAATAGACTCGCGCCTCACTTCGCCAAGAACTTAAAATGACCGCTTGGGCTTGTTGTGGATTGTCATTAAAGGGCGAACCTAACTCCACGGAAACCACGATCGCAGTGTATTGTCCGCTGTCAGTGAGTTGCTTGGCCAAAGCCAGCATTGCCGTGGTTTTACCAATTTGTCGGGGTGCGTGGATGACAAAATAGCTTTGCTGAGCAATCAGTCGCTCTAAATTCGGGAGGCGTCGGGTTGCCGGCAACATATAGTGAATGTTATCGCGGCAAGGGCCAGCGGTATTGAACCAACGTGGCATAGGTCAACTGGGGCGAATGGGGCTGCTCTCAGTTTACTTTACTGCTGTTGGAATGGGGTTCTATTGTTGTTAAGTGGGGTTTGTACCGACTCATCGGGTGGAAATGAGAATCTTAGGCGGAATTATTAATTATCGATCGACATTCCGAATCATCTCCAAAGTCAGGCAGCGTTTGCGAGATAACGATTGAGTTCAACGGCGGTCAGTAACCTTGGCATCCCTACCGATTATCTTTATTCCGCCGTTGCAACGATTTGTTAGATAACTACCACTTCACATATTGTGCTGTCAGCTTTTTGAAATCACTATTCAATACGCAGCGACCATTCTTCTCTATTTGAGTTATCAAATAGTCAAAACATTCAGCTAATCTTGCATTAACTACGCTTTGCTTTATCATTTCTAGGGCTAATCGAGCTTGTTTTCTACATTCGCTGTTTTCTAATTTCCGTTGTATCTCATAATGAGTGAGTGTGCTTATAGCAATGGGTGAATATTTGTCACCTAAAAGAGAAAGCAAATTGTCATAGTATACTTTTCCTCTGGGTGATACACCATTGCAGTAACTAACTCCTCGACCAATCCGACACATCAAAACTACTTTCACTAATTTTCCTGCATAGTTTGGAAGAATATCTGATTGCCCAGCGATATATGAGGCGACAGAGTCAGCGACAGGAGCTTCATGATGAAAATTATCCCAACCATTATGTTTAGCTAGAAGCTGCTCCAATAAATCGTCAACAATTCCTGCTCTTTCGCTTGGGGAACGATATGGATTTCCCCCTACAACCTGGAGAAACTGCTCACCCAATTCATATTTATCTTTATGAAGATTAGTATTATATCCCTCAAGAGTAAGCCCTAACTTATATTTGGGTTCATCTAAACAATTTGTCCAAATAGAGGGGGCTATTAAAGAAATATTTTTCCTTACCTGAACATCCGTCTCTATAGATACAAATATCCCAAAAACAGTTCTAAGTATATTTCCGCATAGATGGCTAGGTAGTTCGGATATTTTTAGCTCAATTGTTTTTTGAGTTGCATTATCTATAGGTGTATTATAAGTTCTTAAGTTTTTAATAAATGCTTGTACCTGAAGTGCTGCTTCAGTTGGTCTATCTCTTAGGACATCTTGAATCGATGTTTGTAACCATCCAAGCAGTTCAAAAGCGTTAATTGTATAGTTAGTCGGATGAGAAATTCCTATGTCATTTCTCATCTCAAGAATATGTTTTAACTTTTTGTACGTTGTGTCAGAAATAAGCTCAAGCTTTCTACAGGTGTCTAGTAAAACTGAATCTTTAAGAGAAGCGAGATCTTCTTCTTTTTCGTAAAAATCTCGGCTTTTACCCCCTACTGCGGCATCAAAGAAAATATCAATTCCGTATGCAATAGCTTTCTTTCTTAAATCCAGAGTAACTTCATTCCATACTGCGTTGAGTGCGTAGTCAAACAACCCAAATCCTGCGCCAACTACAAACTTAGATAAGTAACGTGCGTCTCTTTTAATGTCATCAGGAAGTGACTGAATGTAAGTAGGTAAATTTTGACCAATAATTGCTCGTTCTGGCTGATCCGCAATGATGTTATCTGAGGGAAGCCCCATTTGTTTTAGAAAAGCCACAACCATTTGTGCTTGTGGGTCAATTAGTTCTGCATAGCTAACCTTTTCAATTTCGTCCATAGTACCTTTTTGCTATCTAGCTTATAATTGTATCGCAGTTGCGGTAGAATACTGGATATAGTCAATAATACCGCAGCTCAAGGATGTATGTCAACCCCTTCTTACTCCCCATCACAATCTCCTTTCCTAGATCGAATTCGCCGCACGATTTAACTCAATCACTGAAGCCGTCGCACTGAAAAAACCTATCTATATTAGATTTTAGATTCAGGGCGAACGCATCTAAACTTTATATTAACAGAATATGGTATATTGGACAAGAATTATTGAGTAACTACAAAACATTTAATTAGGGTTCACCTGTAT
>NZ_JAEQCT010000212.1:0-1343 GCF_020738205.1 Microcoleus sp. PH2017_24_DOB_U_A | reverse complement strand
CCGTTACATAAATCCTACCCAAAGTTACTCAAGATTGGACAATATTGGACTTTGAGCTTCGTTTACTTCCTGCTTCATCCTGGTAGTGTCGGCACTCACCAGTCCGCAGGCTAACCCCGTCTAACTGACGGTTTTTGACAAATTAATCGCTGCGTTCAAATCGCGGTCAACAACAATACCACAATGACTGCATTCAAACACTCGTTCAGAAAGAGAGAGTGTTTCTTTTTTAGTTCCACAATTAGAACAAGTTTTTGAGCTGGGAAACCAACGGTCAACAACTACCAACTTTGAACCGTACAACTCGCATTTGTAGGTTAACTGTCTGCGAAACTCAAAGAAGCCCATATCGGCAACAGATGCAGCTAGCTTGTGCAACGCCATCATTCCGCTTACGTTCAAGTCTTCTATGACAATTACACCGTGGTTTTTGGCAAGTAATGTCGTTAGTTTGTGCAACGTATCTTGACGGATGTTAGCTATCTTTCTATGCAGTCTAGCTATCTTGACTTGTGCTTTTTGACCATTGCTCGAACCGATGACTTTATGGCGACTCAACCATTGCATCCTTGAGAGTATGTCGCGATATTTTTTGTAGGATTTAGCACCGATAACTACTTCACCTGTTGATAGAGTAGCCAATGCTTTAATACCGAGGTCAACGCCTACAATGCTTGTTTGGCATGATTCTTGCTGTTCTACATCAAACCTGAAACTGATAAACCACCTGTCGGCAATACGGGATATCGCGCAAGACTTGGTTGATACTTGTGGTAGCCTTTCATAAGTCTTGAGGACGGCAATTACGGGAACTTGGATTTTGTTAACCCCGCAGATTTTGACTGTTCCTTCTAATGTGAAAGAATCTCGCCTTCCTTTTTTCTTAAACTTCGGTACACCAGCAGTCTTTTTAAAACATCGTTTCCATGCATCTCGCAATGCCATTAATGCCTGTTGTGGTGTAGATTTACTGCACTCGTAATACCAAGCATTCTCCGACTTCACCATAGCTACTAACAATTTATGCAAGTCAATAGCTGTGGGAAATTTGAGCTTTTCGTTGGGATTGGCTTGGTTGTGACCAAGAATATTTTTGGTCAGCCACAAACCCCAATTCCAAGCATGACGCGCCACTCCGCAATGCTTAGCTAAAAGTATGCGCTGCCGACTATTTAGTTTCAATTCGGTTTTGAATCCGAGTAACATGGCAGTCCTTTAATCCCTTCTCGCGCAGGCTTGTGACATATTCCAACCTTAGCAGAACTTGCGAGTGAAAAAGCTACCCACAATTGAGCAACAATGGGTAGATTTGTCCAAGAATCAAGTTACAGTTTCTAGCCCCC
>NZ_JAEQCT010000211.1:0-1344 GCF_020738205.1 Microcoleus sp. PH2017_24_DOB_U_A | reverse complement strand
CTATTACATGACATGGGAGGCTTCCAGTCCCTCCCCTTTCGCTTTCACTTCGAGCGGATTGACCCGCCTTGGCTGAACTACGCAGCTCTCTATCCCATTGCCAAAGGCATTTGGGATTGCTTTTCTGAGGATGTTGTAAGAACCGTTAACATCGGAGTTAATTAATTGACCGACTGATGTTCTGTATAATCCTCTTTTGATTCGCCTGCCACTAAATACGACATCCAAAGCGCCAGTATGCCCGTACACAGGAATTGGATCTAGATTCAAGAAATTCGACTTAGACGTGTAAGATTCTTCTTGAACTATCACCTTAATTCCCACCAATCGAGCCTTGTATTCCAACATCTCAATTAATCGAGCGTGAGGAATGCTGACAAAGTTTTGATTAGTTCGTTTTCCCAGGTTAATTTCAGTTTTCCACTGTGCATTTTTGCCAATTACTAGCGTCCCAATTTGATTTGCCGTCAGAAGTTCGACTATTAATCGACTTGTGTGATGCAAGTAATTATCGACTTTTTGGTTGCGACAGCGGGTTAAGCGTTGAAGCCGGGGTGAGGTTTTGCGCTCCCCTTTTAGTTGGGATTGCAACTGCGAAGAACGTTTGTTGTAGAACTGGTTAATCGATTTGAGTGGTCGCCCGTTAATCAAAAGAGGGATAAATCCCGGTTGATTTGAAGTTAGCGCCACTAAATTGTCCAGTCCCAAATCAATACTAGCTACGAAGTTGTTACTGCTAGCGGTGGACTCCGGTTCATCGTAAATTACCTCAATTACATAAGCATCGCATTTGGGAACCAATCTAACTTGACAAATTCGTTCGGGATTTACTTTGGTTTTGATTAAAATCTCAGTACCTGACAGTTTAATAATTCCATTTTTCAACTGCCTGCTGCTTATTGCTTGAATCGTATAAACCAGGATATTTCGACCTTTGACTTTATCTTTGTACTTAGGTAGTTTTGGACGACCCGTAAATTTAGAGGCATCTTTTTTGTAAGCTTTGAGAGCTTCAAAAAACGATTTCCAGTTTTTGTCTAACAACATCAAGATTTGCTGGCTAACCTTGGCAGGCATTGCCTTGTAAGCTGCGTGAGATTTCATCAAGCGATTCATTTCGTTGTAATTGACATAGCCCCATCCATAAATGAAACTTTGACGAAGGACATAATTGGCAGCATTGTAGAGATTCTTCGATTTAAAAGCTAGTTCGTCAATTTGGACGAAACGGCGTTCTTTCGATTTAATGATGTGACGTTCTGTTAGCTGCATTCTCAACCTCCTGACCACATAATACCATGCTTGATTACTTATGCTTACAAACTGAATGAAGTTTTACAATAC
>NZ_JAEQCT010000183.1:0-6003 GCF_020738205.1 Microcoleus sp. PH2017_24_DOB_U_A | reverse complement strand
TTTTGATCTATATTACCTGTTTATCTTGCACTTTTTTCTCCCTCGCGCCATCTAAACCTATGCCACGCAATATGTGATTGATTTTTCAGCAAGCCCTAAATAAGATGAGCTGCATTTGTCCGCCACACAAAAAAGCCCTGCGACAAGCAGGGCTAATGTTAAATTATAGAGTTGTTAGCAGAGAGAGAATATGACTCTCCCTGCCTCTTAAAACGCACTCTTAGAACGTGAAAGTAGTTCTCAGAGTACCAATAATGATGTCGTCATTATTGCGGTCTTGATTCGGGTTGGTAATCCAAATGACGCCCGGAGTCACGGCAATGTTATCCGAGAGCTTGAACTTGTAGAAGCCTTCAAAGTGCCACGAAGTATCGTTGTTGAAGTTCCGCAAATTGCCAGGAGCCTCAAGTTTATCCAAGTAAGGCTCACGACCTACCACAAAGCCCAGCAAGTTGCCTTCTTTCCCTAAATCGGGCAAAGCCAAAGTGGCTGCGTAGTTCCAAATTCTCGCATCGCCGACGCCGAGAATACGAGCATTGGTTAAACCAGCCCAGCCCCCAATGATAAATCTCGGGCTGAGTCGGAACGAAGCCTCAGCACCGTAGGAGTTGCTGACAACTTTGCGAGCGCGGAAGCCGTCAAAGCCTTCGCTCAAACCGTTGATGGAATTAGCCACGCCCGTGCCTGTAAAACCGCCAAGTTTGTCTGGCCCGTTCCCCAAACCGTTGTCAAACCCGAAGTTACCTCTGCTAAAGTAACCGTGGTTGTAAGTGAGAGCAACTTGCAAGTTGCGTCCCGGGGTAAAAGTCAACTGCCCCATCGCTGCGTAATCGCCGTTGAACAAGCCTGCGCCCTTGGCGGGACTTGCCGGATTTGACGCCAAATATCCAAAGGACAGAGAAGTCGGGCCGAACACACCGCCCAGCAAGCCTCTGCCACCGAAGGCGTAATCGAAGCCGATACCAGCACCGCCACCTAGGCGATAAATTGGGTTGCTCTGACCGAAGGCGCTGAGGGAGCCATTACCGCCGTCAAAGTCTTCAAAGTAAGGGTTGACGGTAGGAATGAAATCGTTCCAAATACCGTTAGCGGCTTCAATGGTAACGTTCAACCGATTGCTAGCGGGGAACTTGTAAAGCAAGCTGCCCAAGTGAAAAACGTTGTCGGTTCTGCCAACTACGTTCCAGGTTTGAGTACCTTCGCTCGTCGCCCCCAAGTTAAAGTTTTGACCGTTGCCCACATCCAGTCTGGTGAGCAACAAGTCTCTGCCGGTGAAGCTCGTATTTAAATTGAGACGTACCCGCTGTTGGAAGACGGCTTCATTGTTACCCGTACCGACTCTTCTGTTGTCTCTGCCAAACAAGCCATCATTGCCACCAAAGTCGTCGCTGAGGGCAAAAATTGCTTCCCCAGTCAGTTTGGTAGTAGTTGAAAATTGGTTAGCTTCGAGTTCGGATGTGCGAGCTTCCAGAGCATCGACGCGGCCGCGCAAGGTTGCCAGTTCTGCTGCAAATTCTTCCTGGAGCCGTTGGAGGGCTGCCAAGTCGTCTTTTGTCGCTAAGTTGGTTGTACCTGCTTTAATTAGCTCGTTAACTTTGTCTAAGCAAGCGTTTAAACCGGCGGCAAATTCGTAGCGGGTCATTGCCCGGTTGCCGCGGAATGTGCCGTCTGGATACCCGGCAATACAGCCGTAGCGCTCGACTAGGGATTGCAGTGCTTGGAATGCCCAGTCTGTGGGCCGCACGTCGGAAAGTTGAGATACTGAGGTTACTTGAGCCTGAGTTTCGCCACCAGCACCTTCGCTGCTGTACTCGTTGACCTGTTCTAATGTGGCGGCTGGGTTTTGAGCTTGTGGTGCGACAGTTTGGGCTAGAGATTGGGCCGGAGAGGGCAAATTTTGTTGTGCCTGCTCTGCAACTGCCGGGGCAGTAGTTTCTAATTGAACTGCACTGATTTGCTCCTTGACAGCGGTAGCTGCTGGGGCTGGATTTTCTAGTCTGGCTGCCGCTGAATTTTCTACTGGTTGAGCGACTGTTGGCTCAACTGCTGCTAAAGATTCAGTTACAGGTTGTGATGCAGCTTCAAGATTTGTTGCTGCGGGGTCTGTGGTGGCGGAGGCGATCGCGCTGCCCGTTGCAGCAGGGCTGGCATCTGCAATCGCTGGCTTGGTTTCGCTGCCTGTTCCTTGGGAAATTTCTTCGACTGGCTTTAGTGCTGCGGTAGTTTCGTCAACAGCCGCTAAAGCATTAACTTTGGCTTCGGAGGCTTGGCCTGTTTCAGCTTGGGCAGCTTGAGGCTTGAGCGCATCAGCAGCTTGCTGAGCGTCTGCTGCCATCGCGCTCGAAGAAACTACTAGGGTAGCTCCTAAGACTGCTGGGCTGATTAGTAGGTAACTCCACAAAAATTTCGACATATTCACTCTCATCCTCACACCGATTACAGAGAAACTTTTCGAGTCTTCTATGTGGTCAGTAGTTGCTAAACTAGCATACTTTAAAAAGAGACCTAAAATTCACTTTTTCTTTTGATTTTTGGGGACTAACTGAGTGTATGGATGTGATTGGCTGCTGTCGGATGCCTGTTTTTGACTAGGTACTCAACTGCCTCAAAACCTTACCATACTTGGACTTGGGATTGATTGGACTACTGACACATTAGGCGCTCGATAGCCTATTTACTTTTTAGCACAGCACGTCCGAATCGTCTATACTGATTCGACTTTTGCATCCAAACCGTGTCCTAGGACGCTAAAGACTCGGCGACGGTCGAACAGTTCTAATAAATCGGCGTTGATTTTGTTGTGAGCTGCTTCTTGCCGCAAAATTTTCATTGCTGCATCTGTTCGCAAAGCTCGTTTGTAGGGGCGATCGCCGGCTGTCAGGGCGTCATAAATATCGGCGATCGTCATCAATTGCGCTTGAATGGGGATTTCTGAGTCTGTTAGACCTCGTGGATAGCCTGTGCCGTCGAGTTTTTCATGGTGTCCGTAGGCTATTTGGGGAACATTTTTTAGATCCTTTGTCCACGGAATTTGGCTGAGAAATTCGTAAGTGTGAGTGACGTGAGATTCGATTGCCGATCGTTCTGTCGGCGTCAGGTTGCCCCTCGACACCATCAATTGCACGATTTCGTCTGGACTCAGCAGAGGTTTAATTGCCCCGTCTATATCTCTGTAAGTTTGCCGAGAAAGTTCTAGCAGTTGAGCTAGGGGTTCTTCTGCCAAAATGTGAGGTTCGTTGGCCTCTAGCAGGACTTCCCAATATTCTGCCAATCTGGTTTTTGCGTCTGCTAGCGCCGTGTCTAGCTGTTCTATTTCCTGGCATTTAGCGCACTCTGGCCCAGAGTCCGGGTGTTTTCGGTAAGCTGAATGCTCTAGCAAGTATTTGTATTTAGACTGGACGCATTCCATTTCCAGCGTCCGCTGAGCTAGGGCGAAACGGTGGCGAATGATTTCTAGCTGTGAGGGGTAGAGCTTTTTCTGCTTGGTCAAAACTGCTTCTGGTACTCCGATTTTGCCAAAATCGTGCAGCAGGGCGGCGTAGCGAATTTCTTGAATTTGACGGTTGTTAAAGTAAATAGAGCGCAGCCATCCGCTGCTGACGGCGTTTACTTCTTCTGACAGGCGTACTGTCAGGGCTGCAACTCGTTCTGAATGGCCGAAGGTACATGGATCTCGGGCTTCTATGACTTGCACGCTTGCTTTGACGAAGCCCTCGAACAAGTGTTCTATGCTTTCTTGGAGTTGATTGCGCTCGATCGAGATTGCTGCTTGAGAAGCGAGCGATCGAACTATCCTTTCTTCCCACTCGGAATACTGCTGCGTCGATTCCCAGGCATTCTCTGCCGTCAGCACCTCATCTGCCTTTTTTTTGCGGTTGATCAGTTGCAGTACGCCTATTGTCTCGCCCTGTCGGTTTTGCATCGGCAACACCATTACCGAGCAAGTGCGGTAATTAATATCCCTGTCAAAACTCGTATCTAGCTGGTAGGGTACATCGGGAGGCAAGTCATAGGCATCAGACAGGTTCAAACTTTGACCTGTAATTGCCACGTATCCCGCCAAGCTTTTGTCTGTCAGCGGCAGGGCAAACTCCTTAAACGACAGTCTGGGTTTAGAACCATTTTGAGCTACCTTGAACAGCAACTTAGATTTCTCGTCGCTGTGATCTACTAAATAAACGCTGCCCGCATCGCTGTAGGTGATTTCCCGGCTTTTGGATAAAATCAAGTTTAACAACCCGCCCAAATCGGGGGCGCTAGAGAGCGCCGCGCCAATATCCAAAAGCTTTTCTATCAGTTCTGTTCTTTGAGCAGATTCGTTCAAGAACTCTGGCCTTTCAAATACGATCATGGTCGGAGGATGGCGAATAGCCTTTAATACATTGGACTTGTTGCATCTCGACTTTCTCACACCCGATTTTAACCCAGAGTCGATATTTTCTTTTGAGCGGGCTTTCTGCTCTTGGGACTGTCGCTAGATGCAGTGGCGGCTAGGAAAATGAGAACTCTTGTGACGCTCCCACACTAATTGCAAGCAATATAGTTTGGGCATCTGAGTCCTGTAAAGGATATCTAGATCTTCCTTCGAGATACTCCAAACTGTTTCTCTCTACGGCGTTTTATAGTGAGGAACACGTCCAGCCCCACTGTGGTTCAATGATATCAAAGATTGTCGATTTCGGCGGTGATGGCTTCCGAGCCCTACGGGATTGGTCAACCATCCCACCTCAATCAACTTGGCTTTCATCCCACCCCAATCTGTAAACAATATGGGGTGGGGATTCCCGCCTAACTAGCTAATTTAGCGCAGAAATCTCTTGGGCTAGCGCCATGTCTTTCTCAGTTAAGCCTCCGGCATCGTGAGTTGTCAAGTTAACTGTTACTTGGTTATAGGAGATTTCTATGTCGGGGTGATGTCCTGCCGCTTCTGAGGGGGCGACCAACTTATTCACAAAGGCGATCGCGCCGATAAAATCTTTAAATAAACGGGTACACCGCAGTTGCTTACCTTCCACCGTCCAGCCCGATAATTGACTGGCGCGCTCTTGAATTTCAGTATCGTTAAGTAGATCTGCCATAATTTTTTTTATTTTGGGATAAGCTTTTTGGGAGATTAACAGCCAACCTGTAAAAAATCCGACCAAAAACTATCCGCTCTCACCAATAGTATTGAGGCTCAAGTTTTAATACTTAAGATTTAACACTATTTGAGGTGAGAGCGGTCTAGCGGGTCTTCAGATTAGAACCTGACTGCCGGGAGAATCCCTAGCTGAGCCTGGTTCCCGATGGAATTCGTTTCCAGTTGGAAACGACGGCTGACTGCTAGTGAGCGGCCCCGGCGCACAGCCGGTAGTTTCCAATCTGATGACCCATGCATTTACTACTTTCTATCATGGGCATCACCTCCAGGATTAGCTAAATGGCTTCATATTTGAACGCACCTCACCCAAATACAAGATCTGGTGTGAGGATTTGTGCGCTAGCCCTTGCCAGCGTAACCGAAAGAACCTGCGTTCTGAGTATCATTTCAGTAGTCACAATGATTAGAATAACACAAGGAATTAGAAGTGGGGGGATGCAAATTAATATTTTTGCAAGATGAGGGCAAATTACTGACGTATCGAGGTTTTCGATCGCTCTCTACAGCCAGCGGGCGATCCTCTTCGTTGGCGTAGCCGCCGTAGGCGCGGGCTTCGCTAACGAGCTTTTGAGCGGATTGCTTTTTCTGTGGGGCAGGTATAAAGAGGGAAATGTGCGATCGGATTACTGAAATCAAAAAAGCTCCTACCGAGCGGCAGGAGCTTTTTAAACATTGAGGGTAAAGCCTAAACTAATTTATCTTACCCTTTCAAAATGTTGCAATTTTTGATACTTCGCACTGATTAGAGAGCGTTACCGCGAGGTAGAACTTCTTCAGGGAAGATGAAGTTTTCGTGGGGTTGGTCGGTCGGAGCCATCCAAGCACGAATGCCTTCGTTAAGCAGAATGTTCTTAGTGTAGAAC
>NZ_JAEQCT010000051.1:44719-81806 GCF_020738205.1 Microcoleus sp. PH2017_24_DOB_U_A | reverse complement strand
GAAAACAACGTAATTTCAACGGCCCACTCTTCAACCCGCGGAGGCGGGTTTTGTCTGTATAGGCGCGAATTCCATTCGCCCGCTCTTCTGGCATTCATTTCACGCCAAAATCAAAGATTATGACGTGAGATGAATTTCCGAGTTAACAGCTAAGGAACGAAAATTTAATAATTTAAACAGCTCCTACAGTCCTCTCTCCTATACTCTGGGAAGTAAAAGGAGGCAGAGCCTGGTAACAAGCAAGTCGATTAAGTTATTAAATTGCCATTCCTAATCACATCGGCAAGTCCAGCAATCAGTCGCAGATTGTCCACCCGATCGCGCACGGCGACTCGGAAAAATCGATCGCCCAACTCAGGAAAACTCAAACAATCCCGAATCAAAATCCGGTGTTGTTGCAACAGACTTTTTTGAATTGCAGCCACCGACACCGACGACTCAACTAACAAGAAATTAGCCGCCCCAGCCATTGGCCGCAAACCGGGTAAATCAGCCAAACCCTCAAACAGCTCTCGCCGAGCCACGGGCAGCCAATCCCAAGTTTGCCGCTCAAAAGCGGTATCTCGCACCATAGCAGCAGCCGCCGCCGCAGCCAAGGCATTCACAGGCCAAGGATCGCGCAGCAACTGCCAGCGACGCAGGATGTCGGGATGGGCGATCGCACATCCCATCCGCAGTCCCGGCAGAGAATAGAATTTGGTGAGCGATCGTAAAATCACCAAATTCGGAAATTCCTCAACTAGAGCGATCGAACTTTGCTGCTCTGCTGGCGGTAGAAAGTCCATAAAGGCCTCATCCACCACCACCATACCCAACTGCTCCAAATAAGGCCGAATCGCCTCCCTACCGAAGAGCAAACCCGTAGGATTGTGAGGGTTGTTTAGCAACAAAGCTCGATCGGCACCGAGAGCAAGAGGAACCGGGAGAGGGAAAGAAGGAGAGACAAGGGAACCGTTAGAAACCGATAAATCATCCGCTACTAACCCGTTACCAGTCTCCCAGTTCAACGATTTCAGATCCAAAGGACAATCGAGCACCTGCGCGCCGAAAGCCGAAAGAGCTCGCCAGTAATCGCCAAAAGCCGGAGTCACCAAATAAGTCGCCTCCAGCTTCGACAAATCCCAAGCCGCCCAAGTCAACAATTCCGCCGATCCATTCCCCGGCAAAATCCAATCCGGATCAACATTCAATGCCTCACCCAAAGCAGTCCGGAGCTCTCCATAATCCGGGTCTGGGTAAGCCGTGAGACTGCTCAAATGAGCTTGAATCGCAGCCAGGGCAGACTCAGGAGGGCCCAAAGGACTGATACTGGCAGAAAAATCGAGAATAGCAGAGGGAGGGCAGCCAGCCAATGCGGCTGCCCAAGCTAAATTCCCACCGTGTACAGGTCTAATCAAGACTCAGTTCACCAATTAAATTTTGGGTTCTTTCGGCGGTGCAACTCTGTCCTTAAACAACTTACCTGCGGAAAATGCAGGAACTTTAGTTGCCGGGATTTCCATCTTGTCGCCAGTTTTGGGATTGCGACCCTCCCGGGCCTTGCGTTCCCGCGACTCAAACGAGCCAAAACCGACCAATGTCACCTTGTCGCCGTCGGAGACAGCTTTCATGATTGCTTCCAAGGCTGCACTCAAAACGGCATCTGCCTGTTTTTTCGTGACACTAGCATTTTCGGCCACTACATCAACCAATTCACCTTTGTTCATTCAGAACTCCTTCTGGGATTTGCAAAATACGTTAAACAGAGTTCAACTATTAGCTGTGAGTTGTAACTGTATTGGAGTTTGGGTTGAGAGCGTTTGGGTTATCCCCTATTACTCCAGCCCGCTTCCCCAATTAAGAACTCCTGCTGAATACTAATTACCCTAGGGTAATTGGTCAGAAAAGGAATTTTTGTTTTTAGTTGCTGAAAACCCGACAGCATCTAATTTTCACTGCATTATTCTAAAGTCTTGCCGACCCTTATGGATCGGTGGAACCTTTAATTTATATGGATTCGGACAATTTTTAGAATTAATACCTAAATTTAGGTAAAAAAATACCTCTTTGGAGAGAAGATTTCTTGCCTCCGTGGATTTGAAATTTGAAAATAAGTAAAAATAGCAGGAATAAAATGTCATTTGTCAAGGGTTAAACAAAACTTTTTTTCCTGATTCCTGATTGCTTCTGAGAGAAAGAAGGTGAATTAAAAGGAATAAAGTCTGAATTGTCAAGGGGAAAAGAAATATTTCTTTTCCTCGAACCTCTTCTCTCTTCCCATTCGTGTCACCAATCGCCTAAAAACCTTTGTATCTCTATCTCTCGTTTATAGCCGAGGCCCGATCCCCCTAAATCCCCCTTAAGAAGGGGAGTAGGGGTTGACTTTGAGAAGAATCCTGTCCCTCTCCCCGGATAGTCGTTTGTATCTCTCGTTTATAGCCGAGTCTCGATCCCCCTAAATCCCCCTTAAGAAGGGGAGTAGGGGTTGACTTTGAGAAGAATCCTGTCCCTCTCCCCGGATAGTCGGGGGAGTTGGACGACGCTCTTCTCTCCCGGATAGTCGGGGGAGTTGGACGACGCTCTTCTCTCCCGGATAGTCGGGGGAGTTGGACGACGCTCTTGTCCCCCCCTTGTTAAGGGGGGTTAGGGGGGATCTAGACTCGGCAAATCGTCAGACAGCAGACCGGCACGACTTTTGACCTTAAGTTGACACCTCTTCCTTCATCCCGATGCCCTCTTTGCCCGATGCCCGATGCCCGATGCCCCATGCCTACTGTCTGGGCTGGACGGGTTGACTGCGCTGCAACAGTTGGCGGGCGTCGGGACTGATGTTGTTTTGGTAGCCAAAGTTCGATCGATCGCTATCATCCAAAATCTGGGGAGTCAGCAATACAATCAACTCTGCCCGCTGGTTATCCTTAGTGGTGCTCCTGAACAGCGAACCGATAATCGGCAAATCTCCCAAAATCGGAATCTTGTTTGCTGTAATCCGTTCTTCGTCGCGGATAATCCCCGAAACAATCAAAGTTTGACCGTCCCGCAGGCGAATTAGCCCCGATTGCAACGATCGCTCGCCCAGCAGCGTTATCTGATTGGTGTTCGCGCCCGTGGCCAGATCTCGAGTGGAGCCCGGTGTCCTGATAATCGGGTTCACCCGCAAAGAAACAAAGCCATTATCGTCAACCCGATCGATCGCCACCCCCAACTGCAAACCGGCCTTATCTTTCACTGCCGTCGTGGTTGTGGTACTTGTATTTCCCGTGGTCTGCGTTTGCTGAGTGATGTTAGTAATTATCTCATCAGTAATATTCACATTCGCCGTTTCTCCTTCTTGAACCACCAGAGTTGGATCGGTGAGGATTTTGGCATTCCGGGTTTCAATAGTTGCCTGCAACGCCGACAGGAACCTCCTCGGATATTGCAACAGCGGGAACAGGGCGAAAGTCGCACTGCCACCCGGGCCAGGCTCGTAAGTTTCAACCCCAACTCGTCCGGGGTTACCAGTAATTGCTGTCGGGCGGAGGAACACCCCGCCACTGTTAGGTACGTTGATTAAATTGCCATTCCGATCGTAGGTAGGAGTCCCTGTTAGAGGCACGTTGATTAAATTGCCCCTCTGATCGTAGATAGGCTCCACGGCTCCTATGGGGTTGGGGACGATCGGCGGAGTCGATCGATTGTTGGGATTGTTGACATCACCGACTGTAGCCGGCCGCAAGCCACCAAAATTGAGACTTGCTACTCCGTCCTGATTGACAAAGAAATTGTTATTAATTCCGAAAGAGAAACTGCTGCTACTTCTGTTGTTTCCCAGCAAGTTGACATCGATCACCTTGACGTTGACAGCCACTTGACGGCGGCGCAAATCTAGCTGAGTCAAGAAAGCTACCGCAATATCAACTTTGCGGGGGTCGCCCACCAAAGTGATGGAATTGAGCCTCGCATCCGCCAGCACCGACAGTCCCCTCAGCAAGAGCGGCCCGTTGCCATCCTTAGCGCCGATCGCCTTAATGTCCGGTTCCCGAATTTCCACATCCCGCGCCGCATTTCCCTGGCCCACGGTTTGAATAGTCACCCGAGTAATCGGGAGTTGAGTTTCCGCACCTTGAGCGCTCAAAAAGTTAGCTGCATCCGTAGATCTGACTTGATTGAGTCGCAGCGTCCGAACGATAATATTGCGCGAGTCTAGAGGCAAATTAGAACCGACAAAAATCGTGCGCCCGACGCGGTTGGCTTGCAGCCCGCTGATCCGCAGCACGTAGTTGAAAACATCTTGCACCGACTCATTTTCGATGTCCAAGGAAATCTTCGGCCCTTCATCAGATGCTCCTGCTGCTCCCGGTGCGGCCGCCGGAGCGGCTTGGCCTGGTTGGCCGGGGGCCCCGCCGCCTGTAAAAGCAATGTTCAATCCCGCAGCCCTGGCCAGCAGAGCTAAAACGTCGCGGACTGGGGCATCGCGCAGCACCAAACGGGGGATGCGTTCTCCCGAACTTAGTTCAATACTTGCCCCAGCCGGCGCGATGTTAGAAACTGCGATATCTCCCAAGGGCGGCGCTACAGCCCGCGGCTGGAAAGACGGAGCTTGATTGTTCTGAGATTGTATTTCGCTGGGGAGGGGCGGGCGATCGTTCCTAGTAATAGTAACTTCGGGATTTTGCAGCATCACGCCCGGGGTTTGCGACGTGCGGACGGGGGCCGGCCGGGAAGTTGTTGGGCTCAGCGGCAGTCCTGGAGGTGGCGGAGGTACATTTTGGGCTTGGTTTAGCGAGGGCAATGCAGCCTGTGTTGCTGGGGCAGACTGCGCTGTCCCGCCCTGTCCGGCAACGCTTAGGACGATGCTTTGGCCTTGTCCGGGCACAAATTGTCCGTTGGGAATTCCGTTGGTTCCTGCCACTACAACGCGGATGCTGTTAGCTTCTAGCTGGGTGATTTCTACTGAGGAAATGCCCGGAGCTGGGTTATCTTGCCGGAAGCTGTTGCCTTGGCGCAGGCGGAGCTGGGTGTTGGTAATCGTGGCTTGGTAGGTATTGCCGCTGTTGATGCCAAAAACTTGCGGGCGATCGCCCTTTTCGGTAGCTAGGACAATATTTACGCCATTATTAGCTTGACTTACTTGCACTCCTGTGACTTTAGTCGGCGCTGCCGAGACTGGCGCTTGGGCGAGCATAACTCCGGCAACGCTGCTCAAGAGTCCTCCACTTAACCGTAGATGCTGTTTCACGTTCTCTCCTCTACACTTTATTATTTATGGGCATGGGGCATGGGGCATGGGGCATGGGGCATGGGGCATGGGGCATGGGGCATGGGGCATAGGTTATTGGTTATTAGTTATTGGTTATTGGTGAGGGCCTACTAATGTCCAATGCCCAATGCCCCATGCCCTGGGAAGGCCGATGCCCACGGAGCCCTATGGGCACATCATCTTACTGAAACGAAGGCTATATCTTCTCGATTCGAGCCTGTGTTTGAAGGAAGAAGTTAGAATGAATTCGGCAAAAAGCCTAATTTTAGATTGCCATATATTTTTGTTCGCGGCATTCATATTTTGGCGTTCTATCTTCTACCTCCTGCTGAAAAAGCAACTTTCAAAAAAGAGCTAATATCAGCAATAATACGGCTACTTAGCAGCAGGACTTGGAGCCGGAGTTGGCAGTTTTTCTTCTTGCTTTAACGGCAGCAGCGCGTGCAAGTCAAAAGCCGTTTTAATTTTAGTTTGTGGCTGCTCCACAGGGACTATTCTTCCCTTCAAAAAATCTATTTGCATAGACTGAGTTGATGTTAGCAATTCAGATTTCAAATTCCTCACTACCAACAGCGACTGCATCAACTCCAAGTTACGCATGAAATTGCGGGTTTGAGCGAAACTGCCTTCAAACTCTACCTTATATTTTTTGCGTCTGAGCTTGCCAGCCAGGGACGGCCCGAAGGACGTATCGCTGAGAATATCAGGGTCGGGAGCTCCCGGCACGGGTGCTGGTGCTCCTGCTGGCGGGACATCCGGCTCAAATTTGGTAATTTTAGCCTTGAGGTCGTCCCCTTGCACGCCGGCGTTGATGCGATTAACCAGTTGGTTCATGTCAAGCAGCAGCGTGTTAGAGCCTGCGTCGCTAGCAAACATTGCCGTCACGTTGGCCCGGCGCTGTTTGGCTTCTTCTTGCTTTGCTTGTGCTTCTGACTTTTTGAGAATTAGAGTTTGCAATTCGACTTGCGTTTTCTTGCTGGCGGCAATTTTTTGTTTAATTTCGTCGCTTTTTTGGAATTCCGGGAGTACGAACTGGGAGCCGACGTAGCCGGCTATTCCGAGGCCGAGAACCGCGATGCCTATTGCTTGGACTTGGGGTGTCAGCTTAATGCCAAATATTTCCTGAGTCCCTGCTTCTTCTGCTTGTGCCCCGCTGGGAATAAACTCTGCTGTCATGGTTTTTTCACCTCTGTTTTTTCTGGTTCTAGCACTCCTTTTTCTTGAAGTGTTTCTATCCGTATTGCTAGCCCGTCTGCTTGCTTGCTCCGCAGCTCGGGGAGCAACTCGGAGGCGCCAGTCGGGCTGAGCGTTGTTTCAATTTTATATTCCACCACCGGCCGCAGTTTGGGAAGTTCTGCTGCTGCTGCGTTTGGGTTCCGCACTTGTAATTGCGTGGGGTTGCTTTTTAATGTGGCCGCTACCAGTTTGGTATCGGTGTTGAGGAAGAAAGGAGAGCGCTGGACTAGAAGCATAAAGTCGTTAACTTGAGCAAAGGTACTGGCTATCCCTGAAATTTGTACTTTTGCCGCCTGTGGCGGGGCGACTGGGATAGGAGCAGCCACCGGGGTGGGGCTGGCTGGGGATGGACTCGCGCCGGGGGATGGACTCGCGCCGGGGGATGCGGCGGGAGTTGCCGCGGGGGGAGGGGGTGCTGCTGCAACGGGGGCGGGACTGGGGTCGATTTGCTCGATTTTGGCAATTTGCAGTCCGGCGGGAGTGCGGGCACTCAGGTCTTGCAGCATCGCCGACCAAGGTTTAATTTGGTCGAATACTCCGGCTAATGCTTTGTATTCGGCGGTAACTTTGTCGGTTTCGGCGTTGATGGCTTTGATGGCGTTGGCTTGAGTGCTTAACCTTGCCAGTTCTTGTTCGATGTTTGCTTGTTCTGTAGCCAAGCTGCTATTTTGGCTGGTCGCCCACCACCAGGCGCCCATGACGGCGGCATTGAGACCCAAGGCAAACAGCCCCGCCCCAATTAGGGGCAGTTGGTCTTTGGCTCCCCCGGAACTTCTTCTAGCTGAGCTTTTGGCTGCTGTGACTGGTTTGTAGTCGGGGCGATCGTTGAGAAAATTAATATCTAGGCTGTACATGGCTTCACTGGATTTTATAGCAGAAGGAAGAAGGAAGAAGGAAGAAGGAAGAAGGAAGAAGGAAGAAGGAAGAAGGCATGAAAGGCTTGGCTCAAGGTAAAAAGAAGGAAGAAGGAAGAAGGAGGAAATCCTGTGGAAGGTGCAATCTGCCGCATGGTTTGAGCAATTAAGAACGTCCCAACCGTCTTGGCTGTTGCTATAGATTTTAATTTGAAATTTTAGATTTTAGACAGAGCGCCAGATTGCCGGTATAAGTGAAGGATTTATTTAGGGAAGAAAGAAACAACTTTCTGCCTTCTACTGAAGGAAGTGGTTGCTTCTACCTCCGATATTCTACCTTTTACCTTTTACCTTTTACCTCCAATATTCTACCTTCTGTATCAGGGGGCTTCTTTTTGCGGAAGAAGCTTTTTCCTAAAATTCTCAAATCTGTTTTTCTATTATCTAAAACTCTTAGGTCACATTACCTCCCTGAGTCCTAAACCTAAGGCTACTCCTAAGCCTGCTCGCTGTTCTGGGCTAATTTCTTCGCTGATTTCGAGTCCTAGGGTTTCGATTGGGTCTACTTGAGATGCCGGCAAGCTTAATCTTTGCATGAAAAATTCGTCAAGTTTGCCGATCGCAGCTCCTGGCCCTGCTAGCAACAGTTGCGCTACTTCGAGTTCTTCGCTCTGGTTGAGGTAAAAGTCTACTGAACGGCGCAGTTCGTCTGCTAGTTCTCCCAATACTTTAATCATCGCATTGGTGCCGGGATTGGTGTCTCCCGATGCGCCCATTGTGTCTGTGACTGGTAGGGTCATGCCTTGCAGTTCGCTGGTGTCTCTGGTGGGAGGCAGGTTCATGGCTTGGTTGAGGGCGGTCTGGATTTGGTAGGTGCCGATCGGGATAGTACGGTTAAATTGCGGTATGCCGTCCACTACTATAGCTAACTCGGTACTGTCAAATTCTATGTCTGTGAGGACTGCGGCTTCTTGGGATGAAAATTGTTGCAGTTGGTCTTTGAGGGTGCGGATCAGGGCAAAGCTGGTTACTTCTAGCACGTCTATAATCAGTCCGGCTTCTTTGAAGGTTTCGATGTAGGTATCGGTAACTTCTCTGCGGGTTGCGACTAATACCACTTGCACTTTTTCTACGCCGTCGTCATCTACAAATAGGCCTATTTTTTGATAGTCTACGTCGGCGTCTTCTCTGGGAAACGGTAAGTACAGCCCTGCTTCTGCGTTCATGTAATCCCGGAGTTCTTCTTCGTTGAGTTCTGCGGGAACTGGAATTAGCCTGATCACGGCTTCGCGGCCGGGAATGGCTGTGGCTACTTTCTTGGCTTTGATTTTGTTTTCGGCGAGGAGGGCACGTATTAGTTCTGCCATTCCCGGCGGATCGACTATTTGCCCTTCTTGTATGATGTCTTCTGGTACTTCCATTGAGGCTAGGAGACCCAATTTTAATGCCTGAGCTTTCTTTTCGATCTGAATGATGTTGATGCGATCTGGGGCTATTTCGATCCCGATTCCAGGCTGGCGTGGGGAAAGTAGACCTTTGAAAAAGTTAACCATAGGATTGGGTCGTCGGTAATTGGTATTTTTTTATGTTGTACGCTTGCCAGCCTGATTGGGCCGTTGGCTGTTGGAAGATTGGTTTCCAACTCCCGCCGATACTGCGATCGCTGCGATCTCGGTATCCCGCCTGATTCTGCGCTGCACAGTCTTTGTGGCGCGATCGCCAGTTTCGATTTTATGCTATCCAATTTACTTGACAATAGCTATTCTGTTGCGAATGTCAACAAATTTAAACTCGATCGACCGAAAACCTGCCGGTTATGCAGCAAAACCGACTCTCTCCCTCCCGGGCCCGCACACAAAACTCTGGCGCTTGAGCCCAGGAGGGCTTTGGGAGGGCGATGCTTGTTTTCTCCTTAGCTAACCTTGAATCTCAAAATTTATTTCTATGAAACGTAAATCTTGGCAACTGTTCGCTGTTTTTGGGCTGGTGGGGCTGCTGCTGGCTGCGGTGGTAAGTTGCAGCAAGCCGGCTGTTAATTCCCAGACCAAGAATGCGGACGCGATCGAGTTTTGGACTATGCAACTGCAACCTCAGTTTACTGAGTATTTCAACAAGACGATCGCCGGTTTTGAAGCCGAAAATCCGGGAGTGAAGGTGCGCTGGGTGGACGTGCCTTGGTCGGCGATGGAAAGCAAGATTTTGGGGGCTGTGTCGGCGAAAACTGCGCCGGATGTGGTGAACCTGAATCCTGATTTTGCTTCGCTGTTGGCTGGGCGCAATGCTTGGCTGGATTTGGACTCGCGGATTTCGCAGCAAGTGCGATCGAGCTATCTGCCAAATATCTGGAAAGCTAGTGTACTTGAGGGCAAGACTTTTGGCATTCCTTGGTATCTTACAACTCCGGTAACTATTTACAATACGGATTTGTTTAAAAAAGCTGGAATTACCAAGCCTCCGGCTACCTATGCCGAGTTGGCAACTGTTGCAAAACAGGTAAAAGAGAAAACTGGTAAGTTTGCTTTTTTTGCGACTTTTGTACCGGAGGATTCGGCGGAAGTGTTGCAATCTTTCGTGCAGATGGGTGTGCCTTTGGTGGACGCTCAAGGTAAGGCTGCTTTTAATACAGCTAAGGGCAAAGCTGTTTTTCAGTATTGGGTTGATTTGTACAAGGGCGGGCTGTTACCGCAGGATGTTTTGGTGCAGGGACACCGCAGGGCGATCGAGCTTTATCAAGCTGGAGAAACTGCTTTGTTGGGTTCCGGGCCTCAGTTTTTAAAGGCGATCGCCGAGAATGCTCCGAGTATTGGTGCTGTTTCAACTGCTGCGCCTCAAATTACCGGAGAAACTGGCAAGAAAACTGTGGCAGTAATGAATTTAGTTATCCCTCGCGATAGCAAGCGGCCTGATGATGCTGTCAAGTTTGCTTTGTACGTAACTAATTCTCAAAATCAGTTAGCTTTTGCGAAGGCTGCTAATGTTTTGCCTTCCACGATTGAGACTTTGCAGGACGGTTATTTTAAGAGCGTTCCTGCCGATGCTGCTTCGAGCGATCGAGCTAGGATTATCAGCGCTTCTGGGTTGGACAAAGCCGAGTTGTTGATTCCGCCTCTCAAGGATGTTAAGAAGTTGCAAAAGGCAATTTATGACAATTTGCAAGCGGCAATGTTAGGCGAAAAACCAGTAGAGCAAGCTGTCACTGATGCGGCGGAGGCTTGGAATCAAAGGTAGTTTTTTATTAAAGCTGGGGCAACTTTTTTTTTAGTTCGCCCCTTGCTTTTTTTTGCAACTTGACATATCATTAAATAATGGAAATCCGTGTCGCCATATATATAAGTCAATATCAGCATTAAAATTATCATCCTAGGTTCGTAGTGAGGACTTTAGTCCTTCTTTAGTACAACTAATATTATCGTTTCCGGTTGTATGGTCAGGTGATTTAACCGCAGAGAACACAGAGGACACAGAGAGAGAGAATAGAGATCTGAATGCAAGACGATGGTATCGGATTTGATATAGATTGCTCACGAGAAACCCGTGCGATCGCTCCTGCATATAAGTTATAATTAAACTAGGTAATAACTCCGACGCTACCGCAGGAGGCAACTATGCAAATTAAAAACAGCAATCCAATGGGAAAAGTTTTTGCCACTCTGACAATCGTTAATCGAGCCGACCAAATTCGGGCAGAAGATGGGACGATTCTAGAAGACCAAATTCGGTCGATCGTCCTCAAAAACGTATTGGTGGACACAGGGGCTACTACCTTGTGTCTGCCAAAAGAGGCGATCGCCAAACTGGGACTAAAACTCCTCAAAGAAGTAGACGTAGCAACAGCAATGGGTATTGGCAAAGCCCGCATTTTTCAAGATGCTAAAATATCAATGTTTGACCGGGAAGGCACTTTCGAGTGCTTGGAGTTACCGGGAGGTAATGATGCACTTTTGGGTGTCATACCTTTAGAATCATTGGGATTGGAAATAGACTTGCAAAATCAAATCTTGAAACCTTTACCCATCAGTCCGACTGAAACCTATTTGACGATTTTGTAGCGCTAACCCCCATTTTTGAGACGGTTGTGCGTTGACAAGTGCGATCGTTTTTCTCGATTCAGCAATATTGTAGCGTTCGTCAGCGAGGGCCCTAATTTTCAGGTGGGGAATCAGAAGTGGCTGACGCACCCTACTATTTTATGAAAACTAATATTATCGTTTCGAGTTGTATGGGAATAATTTAACCACAGAGAACACAGAGGACACAGAGGGAGAGAATAGAGATCTGAATGCAGGTTATGACAATTTGCAAGCGGCAATGTTAGGTGAAAAACCAGTAGAGGAAGCTGTCACTGATGCGGCGGCGGCTTGGAATCAAAGGTAGTTTTTTATTAAAGCTGGGGCAACTTTTTTTTTAGTTCGCCTCTTGCTTTTTTTTGCAACTTGACATATCATTAAATAATGGAAATCCGTGCCGCCATATATATAGGTCAATATCGGCATTAAAACTATTATCCTAGGTTCGTAGTGAGGACTTTAGTCCTTCTTTAGTAAAAGTAATATTATCGTTTCGAGTTGTATGGGAATAATTTAACCACAGAGAACACAAAGGACACAGAGGGAGAGAATAGAGATCTGAATGCAGGATGATGGTATCGGCTGAATAAATAGCGGTAGAAGTTATTCTAGTTGCCAAGGCAAGCCCAAGGAATGAAGAGAAGACTTTAGTTGGTGCATTTGGCTTTTGGGTTTTTAAGTCCCAAAAGCCTTTCTACCTCAATTATGCAATCGCCCCTCTTGACTTGTCAAGACAGTATCTACAGAATTTTGGAATGGTTTTTGTGAAGCAAACCCCAACCTACGACCAATTAATATGAGGATATTTCCATTCGTAATAATTGGGAAACACAAAATTAGTAAACGAAACCGAAATACTCACATCCAGGGATTTTACGTGATGCCACCAACCCACAGGAATAAAAATAACTTCTCCCGGTTCCAAAATCACCTCAATGATTTTCGCCTCTCTGTAAAGCGGATACTTTTCG
Organism: Microcoleus sp. PH2017_24_DOB_U_A; assembly: GCF_020738205.1. Lineage (NCBI taxonomy): Bacteria > Bacillati > Cyanobacteriota > Cyanophyceae > Oscillatoriales > Microcoleaceae > Microcoleus > Microcoleus sp. PH2017_24_DOB_U_A. The sequence continues at coordinate 69,457 of NZ_JAEQCT010000051.1, read as the reverse complement.
TAGTCAGGATTTTCGCCGTCAACCTTGCTGAAAACTCCGACATGATTGTAAAGTAGAGGTGTTTGCTGCGGACAAATCAACTTAATTAATTTGCGTCCCGATACCTGTGCTAAAACTAAGTTAACCGGGTCGTGGTGTAGCGGTGTAATTGTACCTTTCGGGCCAAACCAAAAGAAAATTCTGCCTTTGGTATCGTCGGGAGTCAGATATTCTGGGAAAATTTCAAAGTCGTTGAATAGCGGTTTAAATTCTTCTCTTTCCAGAGTTTGGTTGTTAGCAACCATGTAGCAGTCGTTGCTAGGGCCGCCGTTGACGACCATATCTATATATTCGCGGAACTGAACGGTTTTTTTGTGGTTGTGTATCTTAATTTCGTAATCCGGATCGGAATTGCGGTTGGCTTGAATTTCCACCTCTGCATCGCCGTATTTTTCCTGCAAATACTCTGGCGTCCACAACTGTAAGGCTTTCCAGTTGTGCATGATGTTGGTAATAATTACCGGAGTGTTTTTTGCGTAGTAATTTTCGAGAAAATACTCTCTAGAAAGACTGCTTTTCCGTTCGATTGTGCCAAACTTGGAAGAGAGGGCTGCTAATTGATTGTTGATGGTTAGTTGCGATTCCAGTTTCTGCAATAACTGTACGTAATGGCTGCCTGCTTGGAAGTACGGATGAGAGGATATTTTGGTAACTTCTGCGGTTGCTGTTTCGGCATCAACGCCTGTATTTATTAGGCCTTGAATGATGTCTGCATCTGGTAAATTTAATAGTTTGTTGGCTGCTACCCACTGTTTCAGGTTGTCGGGGACTTCTGGCTTGCTTGGCGCTGCTGCGAGTAGATTGGGCAAGTTTTGTGTCAGCCATTCTAGATTAACCTGTTGTTCTTCTGTGAGGGTAATCCGCAAAGGGGGAAGTGTGATGGTTAGGGGTTGGGTGTCAGGCATGATTGGAGTGTTTTGTTTTGGGGTGGTTTTGTTTTGCTTGAAGTTGCTTAACTAATATATAGCCTTTCTCAGTAACAGTGCGGCGATCGTAGGGCGTGGGCATAGGGCATAGGGCATAGGGCATACCTCACTTATTTGAGAAAGGCTATAGCAATCTGGTTGGATTTGTGAATGAGTTTTTTTATAATCTGCGATAATAAACAGGCGAGACGCCTGTTCCACGGGCGCTAATAAAGAGAGAGAGGGTTGCTATCACTATTTTAGCTTAACGAGTGTTGGCTGTTTGAGTTTTCTGGGTGCGATCGCTTTTGTCCGGATTTTTTTGTTAATTTTAAGTTAAGGTTGCAGATTTTTTATCCATTGGCGGGTTCCGAAATATTTGCAGGAATCGGAAGCTGTCTTCGCTGCGGCGCTTAGGGCGTTTGTAAAGTTTTTTTGTAAAATGTAGTGACAGAAAGCGCCGTGAAAGATGTCGCCGGCGCCTAATGTGTCTGCGGCTTGTATTTGGGGCACTTCTACACTACCAAAACTGCCTTTGCACAAGTATTGGATTGGTTTTTCGCCGCGTGTGATGGCAATGTTGGAAATTCCGGCTGCTGAGAGATAAGCAAAGACTTGTTGGGAATTGTCGCAGTCGGGCGGATGAAAGTTATCCGAACACACAACCCATTCAACGAAGGGCAATATTTTTTCTAATCCGGGTTTCCAACTGCCGCCGTCTAGTACGATTGGAATGTTTTTTGATTGGGCGAGTTGAGCAATTTCTTGGCTGGCTGCGATTTGATGTCCGTCAAACAGTATGATATTAACTGATGTTAAAATATCCTGGTTAATTGCTTGGCTGTCAACCTGAGATTTAGTGGCATTCACTGAGATTACTGCCCGATCGCCCGTTGCTTGAGTTACGATAATCGAAGAGACTGGCGGAGAGTGCGATCGCCCTGGCTGCAAATCCATTATCCTGACATTGTACTCTGCTAAGTCTGCACGGATTAATTGGGCGATCGCGTGAGTACCGAAAACTCCCGCCAACACCGCCGCATTCCCCAAACCGCTAAAAGCCACCGCAGCATTTGTCGCCGGCCCGCCCGCAGCAATGGTAGAATCAACAGCAACAACTTTCTGATTTTCCCCCGGAGGCTTGGAGGCTAAATAAATTAAATCCAAAGTCGCCAATCCCAAAAACAATCCAGTCTTCATAATCTGTCTGATATTTTTTCTTGTGATATTGGTTCTTAAATCTGTGGCATGGGCGTCCCGCCCGTGTTATATCTGCGGTTAAAAATAAAAAACATCAAAATGCAGCCAAATCCCAATACAGGAACACTGTACATTGTCGGAACGCCGATCGGCAATCTCGAAGATATGACATATCGCGCCATCCGAATTTTGCAAACAGCAGACTTCATCGCCGCCGAAGACACGCGCCACACGGGCAAACTTTTACACCACTTTCAAATAAAAACGCCCCAAATCAGCTATCACGAACATAACCAACACCAGCGACTCCCGGAATTAATCGATAAACTGCTGTTAGGAAAAAGTATCGCCCTCGTCACCGACGCCGGAATGCCCGGAATTTCTGACCCTGGATACGAGTTAGTCAAAGCCTGCGCCGATGCTAATATTAACATTATTCCGATTCCCGGCCCGAGCGCTTGTATAGTTGGGATAAGTGCATCGGGATTACCTACAGACAGATTTGTGTTTGAAGGATTTTTACCCACCAAAGGTCAAGAACGCCAGCGGAGTTTAGAAAGTTTGCAAATAGAATCGCGCACTATTATCTTATACGAATCTCCGCACCGATTGCGGCAAACTTTACAAGATTTAGCAAACACCTTGGGAAGCGACAGACAGATTGTACTGGCGCGGGAGTTGACTAAAATGCACGAAGAATTTTGGCGCGGTAGTATGGAAAGTGCGATCGAACTTTACACCACACGCGAACCCCAAGGAGAATTCACCCTAGTGATTGCCGGTATCCAAACAAACGCACCAATTTTCTCAGAAGACGCCATCAAAGCCGAATTGCAAACATTAATTGCAGAAGGTGTAAGTCGTTCTCAAGCCAGCCGCCAGCTAGCCCAACAAACAAACATCCCCCGCCGCCAAATCTACCAACTAGCCCTCACAATTGGCGACAACGAATCACCAGAACAACCTTTAGAAGACTTGTGAATAACTCTCTCTTCTCCTTCTCTGCGCCCTCTGCGCCCTCTGCGGTTAAATAAAAAAAGCTAAATAATCACACTAATAAAATCTATGGTACGCGGAAACTACGATCGCCAAAAACCCTATTTACGCAACCCCCACATCAACAAACCAATCGCCGAAATCTATGCAGACTTAGACGCCTTTAGCTGGGAGATATTTGAAGACCAACCCCACCGCTTCGATACAGTCAGTTTCTACGTCTTGCTTCCCCCGCTGTTTTACGAAGGAAAATTCATCAAAGGGATTTACTTCAGCGAAGGAGTCGAACTGATAAACAAACTATTTCCCCAACTTTCCTCAGTATTTCATTCCTTCACCTATTCCCCCGGAACCTCCTACTCCTGGGCACCCGTAGCCGACGCCTACTCCAGCTTATACAAAAACCCGCAGCGAGCCAAGTGGTTTCGCGAAACATATCCCGATCGCGCCAACAAACCAATCATACCACTGCAAGACACCGACTTCATCAACGAATACTTAATTTCCCCTCGCAACGTCCCCGCCAAAGACATCGACCTCCTCGCCGTCGCCCGATTTTCCGAAGAAAAGAACTTGCCGATGATTGCCAAAGCCTTAAAAATTTATCGGCAAAAGTATCCGCAAAAACTCATAAAATTAACAGTTGTCAGCGGTCACGACTTTGATGTTAATAACTTGAAAACTCTCGACGAGAACGCCTTAAAAGAATTGCACGAAGTTGAAACAATTTTAGGAAATACCTCCGACTACATCAACTTACTGCCGCGAGTTGACTACTATCAAGAAATCCCTAACTATTATTCGCGGGCACAAGCATTCGTCCTGGGTTCCCTTCTCGAAGGCAAAAACCGGGGAATTACCGAAGCCATGAGTTGCAACGTACCAGTAATTTGTTTTGAAGAATTCAACCAATACGCCCGAGGAAACTCGCCCGTTTTCCCGGAAGGTGCGGGTCTTTATTCCAAATTTGACGCGGAATCCTTAGCGGATACGATTCATACAGTATTGCAAAATAAAACTGAATTCAAACCGCGATATCAGTATTTAAAGCATTGCGGCCGCAAGAACTTTTTTAATACTTGCCTTGACAGTTTTCCCTACTACCAGCATAACATTCCCGACTACAAAACGGGAGCGGGATTTAAGAATTTGTGGCTGGATTTGGCCGTGCAGCAAAATTATCAAGTCAGCTTGGATAGTTTTTTGTATGGAGGTTCTCCGCTATCTCACATTCGCGGGACAAATGCGATCGGGCAAAATCTCGGTGAATTAACCAAGTTTTTAGGCTAATTCCCAATTAATTATGTAGGGTGCGTCAGTTGGGTTTGTTTGATGATAATCGAGTAAATTAAATCTGACTCACCGACTTAAGATGTAATTCTTGATACTAAAATCTAAAATCTAAAATCTAAAATCTAAAATCTAAAATAGTATTAGGATGTCACTCAGCAGGAGAAACACAGAATGCACGACTTAAAAGTTGTCATTATCGGTGCCGGAATTGGTGGCTTAACTGCCGGTATCGCCCTCCAACAAGCAGGTTATGAAGTTGCAATTTACGATCGCGTAAAAGAACTGCGTCCAGCAGGCGCTGGTATCTCCATGTGGTCGAACGGCGTCAAAGTTCTCAACCGCCTTGGTTTAGGCGAAAAGATGGCGCAAATTGGCGGAAAAATGGAGCGCATGGAATACCGCACCAAAATCGGTCAACTGCTAAATGACATCGATTTAATGCCACTAATTCAACAAGTCGGTCAGCGTCCTTATCCGGTGGCGCGCCGCGACTTACAACAAATGTTATTAGCAGCTTTTAAGGGAGAAGTCAAGCTCGATCGCAAATGTATTGCCGTGGAAGAAGACGCAACCGGAGTAACTGCAATTTTTGAGAACGGAGACAAAGCGCGCGGCGATTTGTTGGTGGCTGCTGACGGCGTTCGCTCAATTTTGCGAACCTATGTATTGGGCTGCGAAGTACAGCCGAAATACGGCGGTTATATCAATTGGAACGGGCTAGTAGCGGCGGATGAAGCACTAGCGCCGCCAAATACTTGGGCGATTTATGTCGGTGACTGCAAGCGCGCCTCATTAATGCCCGTAGCGGGCGATCGCTTTTACTTTTTCTTTGATGTTCCGTTACCCACAGGAACTCCCGCCAATCCCGACAATTACAAAGCCGAACTTAAAGAACATTTTGCAGGTTGGGCCGAACCAGTGCAATTGTTGATAGAAAGATTAGATCCCAATACAGTCGCCCGCCCGGAAATTCACGACGTAGGCCCGATCGACTCCTACGTTCGCGGTAGAGTTGCTTTGCTGGGAGATTCCGCCCACGCTACCTGCCCGGATTTGGGCCAGGGAGGCTGTCAAGCCATGGAAGATGGACTCGTACTCAGCAACTACCTTTCGACTACGAATTTAGGCGTAGAATACGCGCTCAAACGCTACGAAACTGAGCGCAAGCAGCGGGCGAATGCAGTTGTCGAAAAAGCGCGCCAGCGTGCCGAACAAATTCACGGCAAAGATCCGCAGGTGACACAACTTTGGTACGAACAACTGGCTAAGGAACAGCCAAGTGATGTCACAGATGCGATCGCCAAAGTCATCATGGCAGGGCCCCTACACTAGCACAATCTTCTAGCGGGAAAATCAATCAAAAATTAGCATTTAACCTTACAATAATGTCAGGCAAACTTACTACTCACGTTCTCGACACAGCCCGCGGCTGTCCGGCGGCAAATATGTCGATCGCCCTGCAATCAATTGACCCCAACTCCGGCGCCAAAATCCTGCTAAAAACTGTAACAACTAATGCTGACGGCCGCACCGCTGCTCCGCTACTATCAGAAAACGAGTTCAAACCGGGAATTTATGAATTAGTCTTTGCTGTTGGCGAATACTTCGCGCAGTCCGCCGAAAATTTGCCCGATCCGCCTTTTTTAGACAGCGTTCCAATTCAGTTCGGCATCGCCGACCCAAGCTCACACTATCACGTACCGCTGTTAGTTTCGCCTTGGTCGTACAGCACCTATCGCGGTAGTTGATTAAACAGTTGACAGTTGACAGTTGACAGTTGACAGTTGACAGTTGACAGTTGACAGTTGACAGTTGAGGGCGCAGTGTTTATCGCGGTAGGGTGCATCGCCCATAGCAGTTCTCAAGAAAGTGAGGTACCCTCTCAAGCTATTACCAATTACCAATTACCAATTTGTCAACTGTACCTCATCTATCTGAGAAAGGCTATATATTTGTAAATATCCAAAATTGTTGGAGCGACGCACCATGCTTTAACTAAAGAGGGGAGATGTCAAATAATTAATTTAAAATTAAAAAAACCATGTTAGTCACAAAACAACCTGTTTTCAAACGCTTCTGGTATCCCGTTATTCCCGTCGCCGAATTGTCAGGCGAACCAAAACCTTTTGTATTATTAGGTCAGCCGATCGCACTTTGGCTCGATTCTGAAGGCCAACCCGCAGCAGTAGAAGACCGCTGCTGTCACCGCACTGCTAAACTTTCCCTGGGAAAAGTTGTCAGCGGCAACATTTCCTGTGCTTACCACGGCTGGACATTCAACTCGTCAGGAACTTGTGTCAGCGTTCCACAACAGCCAAACGGCTCGATTTCTGGCAACTACAAAGTAAAATCTTATCAGGCTTGCGATCGCTACGGATACGTTTGGGTTTGTTTGGACGAACCAATCGCCGAGATTCCCAATATTCCCGAAGCAGCAGACCCCAACTACCGCCAAATTCACGAATTTTACGAACCTTGGAATTGTGCGGGATTGCGGGTGATGGAAAACGAATTAGATATGGCTCATCCTACTTTTGTACATACCGCAACTTTCGGCAGCGAAGAGCATCTCACGCCCGATGTGATGGAGTTTACAGAAACAGAATGGGAACTGCATTACCGAAGTGTTTTGGGTGTCGCTAATCCCGCCGAACAACAGCAAAACTTAAACATAGAGCAAGCTGAAACCGTGCGGACAATAGACGGAATTTGGTTTCTACCGTTTACCGTCAAGCTGCGGATTGCTTACCCAAACGGACTCGTTCACATCATCGTCAATACCATGACTCCGATTGACGATGCGACTTCTCAAATGGTGCAGTTTTGCCTCCGGAACGATACCGAAAATGAGGCAAAAACCAGCGATATTATTGCCTTCGATCGCGCTGTTACTTTAGAAGACAAGCGGATTTTAGAAACAACAGATTGGGACGTACCGCTCGACATCGCCCAAGAGCAACATATGCTGACAGATAAGCCGGGAATCATCATCCGCCACAAAATTGCTGCACTTCTAAAAGCCCACGGCGAAGTCGAACAAACTAAAGTCAGTTGACAGTTGACAGTTGACAGTTGACAGTTGACAGTTGACAGTTGACAGTTGACAGTTGACAGTTGACAGTTGACAGTTGACAGTTTGTAGATGTAGGGTGCGTCGCCATCGAAAATCCCTAAAAAAGATCGACAATCTCACAGCGACGCACCTGACCAACTTCTTTGGTAGCAATATTTTTTAGAAATGGTATTAATTAATTTAATTAGCAATGCAATACTCTCTCATTGAACTCAACGAAATGAGCCAGGAGACATTTACAGAAGCCTTGGGCGCGATTTTTGAACGCACTCCCACAGTCGCCCGTTGCACTTGGGACGATCGCCCTTTTGCCTCCACAGCCGACTTGCGCGCTAAAATGGTAACAGTCGTCAATTCCATGACTGGGGAAGAAAAATTAGCATTAATTCAAGCACACCCGGACTTGGGAAGCAAAGCAAAAATGGCTGTAGCATCGGTTAACGAACAAGCCGGCGCAGGTTTGGATCGGCTATCTGTCGCAGAGTTCGATCGCTTGCAATCCCTCAACCGATCGTACCGCGAAAAGTTCGGTTTTCCCTTCATTGTGGCGGTGAAAAACCACACAAAAACCAGCATTCTTGAAGCATTGGAGCGCCGCCTCAACAATTCCCCAGAAACTGAAATGCAGCAGGCTTTAACAGAAATCTATGAGATTGCGCGGTTTCGCCTTGAGTCAGCAATTGGGAAAGAGGATTGAAGTCCTCACTACGTTAACTGCGGGAAAATGCCCGCAAAAATGCCGTCAGAATTGCTGGCACCGTACCAATGCCAAACCACAGCGCAAACAGTGGCACTAAAATGCTACTTTTGGTACAGTATTGAATCCAAGTGAGGCTCATGTCTAAATTTTTATATTTCCAAATCCTGGTGACAGCAACACCCTCACTATTTTGTATTAGCCTGCTGCATTCTCCGGCAAGCTCTGCTGCGGAAGTTTCCTATAATAAAACTCAAGAAATAATAGCCTCGCCAGGCGACTTACCGCTGGTTGATGCCGCCCAGTCACAAAGTGCGTTAGCGAAGCCCTCGAAGAGGATCGCCCAAATTGAAACAGCGGCAAATCCCGCATCAACGCCAGAAACAATCGCTGATGCCAAACCACAAAAGCCAGAAAAAGCCGAGAGTATTTCCCTCACAACAAACAGCGAAAAAACAGCAGTAAATTCTCAACAAAACGATGTCACCCAGACAAATATAACAACAGAACAATCCCGTACATTACCAGTTGCGCTAGAGCCAAATTCCACAAAAACAAAGCCTGCACAAACCCTAGAACTAACTGCCGATATTTCAGCGAAACCAACAACAAACAAAGAATCGGAAGTCGCCGCAACTTCCCAACCAAATAATCTGCAACCAACAGATACAGCAACTCAAAAAACCAGCGAATCAAACCTCTTATCAGAATCAATTCAAACCCCAGAAAAACCAGCGCAGACAAACATCACCCAAGTCCAAGCAGACAGCTTAGAAGCAACCAATCCTTCCGCCTCGCCGGAGATGGAACAAGTCACATCAGTTTCTCAACTCAGCGACGTTAAACCCACAGATTGGGCATTTGGCGCGCTGCAATCATTAGTAGAACGCTACGGCTGCATAGCTGGATATCCCGACGGCACTTATCGCCCAAATCGAGCCATGACTCGCTACGAATTCGCCGCCGGTTTGAATGCGTGCCTCGATAAAGTTGCTGAGTTGGTAACAGCAGGAACCTCGAATTTAGTTAAAAAAGAGGATTTACAGAAACTCCAGAGACTACAAGAAGAATTTGCCGCAGAACTAGCAACGCTGCGCGGTAGAATCGATGTATTAGAAGCTCGCACGGCGAATTTAGAATCGAATCAATTCTCAACTACCACAAAACTCAATGCGACGGTTTGGTTCAACCTCACCTCAGCATTTCCGACTGGCGATATCACCGCAGAACGCAGCCGCACCGCCCCCGGAAGCCCGTTTGCTGCCCCAACTCGCGATGCTAACAATCGACCGACTCGCGTTGAGCGCGGGCAGCCTGAAACTACTTTTAGTTACTATGCTTTCCTGACGCTAAACACTTCGTTTACTGGCAAAGATTCCCTGGTAACTCAGTTGGTTTTCGGCAACGGCAACTCGCCTGCAAACGAATTAGTTTCGGCGGGCTTTTACAACTCGTGGGGAAGTCCTTTTTTAGATCAAACTGGTGCGCCAACGGCTAATGCTGTGGGAATTCGCGAGATGTCCTACACGTTTCCCGTCGGAGATAAAGTCCAAGTTGCGATCGGGCCGCGATTGAATTATTATCGATATTTTGATGGCAACCGTTTCACATTTTATCTGAAAGGGGCAACGAGTTTTAACTCGAACGGAAGTACACTGTTAAATGCAGTCGATCGCGGTTCTGGTGCTGTTGTCAGTTGGCAAGTTGCCAAGCCGCTGAAGTTGACGGCTGCTTATATGGCTGAAAATACAGAATTTTTGAATCCTGCTGTATTTAATACTGCTAGCAATCCCAGGGATGGTTTGTTTAACAGTTCCAACACAATGACAGCGCAGTTGGAATACGCCCCCAGCAATTCTTTCAATCTGCGGCTGATTTACGCGCGATCGAGCCTCAAACCTTATAATGGATTTATTGGCGGTGCTGTGGGCGAACCGCTGCCTTACGGTTATGCGGATGACGGTTTTGGGGGAAGAGTTAGAGACTCCGGTGCTGATACTTTTGTGGTTAATTTTGATTGGTTGTTGAGCCGGAATTTTGGTTTGTTCGGGCGGTATTCCTACGGCCAGCTTGAGGTAAATCCGGTAAATCGCGATCGCTCTGGCGGAGACATTAAAGTACAATCTTTTCAAGTTGGCATTGGATTTCCGGATCTGGGAAAAAAGGGCGCGCTGGGTGTACTTTCATTTGTGGTTCCCCACGATTATATCTCGGGTCGCAGGTTCTTGCTCTCGGGCGGCGGCAATGGAGGTACTCAGTACGAGGTAGAGGGTTCGTATTATTACCCGATTACTAATAATATTGCGATCGTCCCGGCATTCTACGCTATCTTTAATGCCAACAATTTTGATAGCAATCCCACCGTGTTTGTGGGCAATCTTCGCACTCAGTTCAGCTTCTGAGCGAACAAGCAAGATGCCTGTTCCACAAGGAATAAATTTTATGGTGGAACAGGCATCCTGCCTGTTATTGAGAATGGTTGACAAACCTCTAATGTGCTGTATGATTAATAATGAGTCAGCCAAAGTCATTTAATATCAATTCCGGCTGCATCGGAATTATTAGCTGCCAAAATGAGGAGACGGCTTGGCCTTTGTCCCTACAATCAATCTGGGGTAGGGACAAAGGCCAAGCCGTCTCCTCTATATCATTCCGGCGCAGCCGGAATTGATATAACATAACAACCTGAGATATGAGGCTGAATCAACAATCTTTAACAATAGCAAACCAACTCTATTTAAAACTTAAGGACAACTGACTTTGGGTCTTTCATTTCGCGCGATTCGCCGCACTCAATCTCTGCACGAACAGACTTATCAAGCTCTCCGAACTGCTATCCTGTCGGGGGAATTAGTGGCTGGAGAACGCTTGATCGAAACTCAACTGGCAGATATGCTCAACGTCAGCCGGACTCCGGTGAGAGAGGCTTTGTGCGAACTGCAACGTGAAAATTTAGTTACGGCAGATCCGCATCACGGATTGCGCGTCGCTACGCTGTCGATCGCAGATGCAGCAGATCTTTATGATTGTCGGATTGCTTTGGAACAGCTATCGGTAGCCGAGACCTGCCAAAATGCGACACCGGCTCAAGTTCAACAATTGGAAGCGATTGTGTTGCAGGCAGAAAGTACGACATATTTGCGATCGGGCGAATTGACAAATTATCAATTGCTTTACGCTGACTGCCAATTTCACCGCTTGCTAGCCCAAAGTTCCGGCAATCCTTGGTTAGTAACTTTATTAGATCAGGTATTTGACAAAATGATATTAGTGCGGCTTCGCACGATGGAATACAATCCCGGAGTATTGGAAATCCGCAGCGAACACCGTCGCATTTTTCAAGCTGTCATCGAACAAAATCCCGTCGCAGCAGCCGCAGCAATTCAAGAACATTTAATTGCCAGTAAAGCGCGGGTAATTAAAGAAATTCAGGAGATAGAAGGGAAACAGTTGACAGTTGACAGTTGACAGTTGACAGTTGACAGTTGACAGTTGTTAATCAAAAAAAACTGAAAACTGATAACTAACAACTGTAGTTCGCGATCGCACTTGCGCCCTCAGAAAACAGTTGACAGTTGACAGTTGTTAGTTGTTAATCAAAAAAAACTGAAAACTGATAACTAACAACTGTAGTTCGCGATCGCACTTGCGCCCTCAGAAACCGGGTTTCTTACTATATTTCTCGTTCCGGAAGAGCAAAACTCGTAGAAACCGGGTTTCGACGCACCGATGCGTAATCAATGAACAGACAACAGTCAAGTGTCAACTCTTCTCTAAGCAACCGGGCAAGCTGTCCACTGCCAACTATCAACTGTAAACTATAGCAATCCTAATTGATTTTCTAGATCTCAAAAACCTGAAGATCTTACTATACAAGGAGTCGAGGAAGACAAGCGGGCGTTGTTTTGTGAGAATCAGATCGGATTACTATATCAACTGTCAACTATCAACTGTCAACTGTCAACTGTTATATATGCCAGTAAATTATCCGCGAGACTTAATCGGTTACGGGCAAAATCCCCCCGATCCTCAATGGCCGGATCGATCGCGCATAGCACTGCAATTTGTGATCAATTACGAAGAAGGTGGAGAAACCTGCATCCTGCACGGCGACGGTTCTTCGGAAACATTTCTGTCAGAGATTGTCGGCGCCGAACCCCTATCGGGACTGCGCCACATGAATATGGAATCCTGTTACGAATACGGCAGTCGGGCCGGTTTGTGGCGTCTGCATCGGATGTTTACTTCTCGGAAGATACCGGTGACTGTTTACGGCGTGGCGATGGCGTTAGAAAGGCATCCCGAAGCCGTTGCAGCGATGTTGGAGGCCGATTGGGAAATTGCCAGCCACGGCTACCGCTGGATTGATTATAAGTATTTTGGGGAAGAGGCGGAACGGGAACACTTGCACAGGGCGATCGCCATTCACACGCAAGTTACCGGCAGCCGTCCCCTCGGCTGGTATACGGGACGCACGAGCCCGCACACCCGCAAGCTAGTAGTGGAAGAAGGCGGTTTTCTCTACGATGCCGACAGCTATGCGGATGACTTGCCTTACTGGGTGTACGAGTGCGATCGGCCTCACTTGGTAATTCCTTATACCCTTGACAATAACGATATGCGGTTTGCTACGAGTCAGGGGTTTAACTCTGGGGATCAGTTTTTTGCTTACCTACGCGATGCTTTTGATTTACTCTACGCCGAGGGCGAGATTGCACCCAAAATGATGAGTGTGGGGCTGCACTGCCGCTTGACGGGGAGGCCTGGGCGGGCGGCAGCTTTGGCGCGTTTTTTGGATTATGTACAGCAGCATGAGAGGGTTTGGATATGTCGCCGCATTGATATTGCCCGACATTGGCATGAATATCAAAAACCGATGGTTTCTAAGAAGGACTGAAGTCCTTACTACGAACCTGGGAGGACTGAAGTCCTTACTACGAACCTGGGAGGACTGAAGTCCTGACTGCTGACATCTTGCACCCATGTCAAGAACAGGCAAGATGCCTGTTCCACAAAGGGTGAGTTTGATTCTGGGGTGTCTCGCCCGTGGGGTGGGCGTCTCGCCCGCCCGTAAAAGGCTGATTGCAAATGGTGCAAGATCTCAGTAGTGCGAAATTGCTTTGTAAGCGGCCCATCCACCGCGATCGGAAATATCTTCCCATTGGTATTTCTCTACTAACTCGCGAGGGTAGAGGAAAGCGGTTAATACTTCCCCGTCTTCCAAAATCACATCGGATGGATACATATGTGGGGGTTCTCCGGCTGCAAGCTGTTCAAAGTCTGCGACAGTTAATTCGTACACTTCTCCCGGAATTGATACGCCTCCGGTAGCCACTTCGTAAATTGCAGGATGCCAGCCATTTTCTGCGGAGTACAAGCGGTAAATCGGACGAGTTTTGGCTTCTCTGATGAACTTTGCTTCTCCCAGGTTGCTGTTGTCCGGCTGACCCCGCAGGGCGGAACCGCAAATGAATACTCGTTTGCTTACAATTGGTGTTTGACTCATAAGTAGAAGGAAGAAGGAAGAAGGAAGAAGGAAGAAGGAAGAACGAAGAAGGAAGGAGGTAGAAGGTAGGAGGTAGAAGGAAGAAGGCTATAAAGGCTATAAAGGCTATAAAGGCTATAAAGGCTGCGCCAGCGGGTAAACAGAAGACATACAGGCCAAGATTTTTAGCGATCGGTATTTTACGTTTAATTAGGTGGATTGACTCATATCACCCGATCGATAAAAATGTACTTGTTTCTACAGTTAAATCGCTGCGATCGCTTTATGCTGCGTGCTGTATTTTGATTGCAGCAGTTTAAGTGCTACAGCCGATCGCCTGTTGTAGGCAAGACTACATTATTGTACACATTTAACTGATATTGCATACTGTATATAAAAAGTTAGTTAAATGATTAATAATACAAGAGCGATCGCATCATTAAATTTCCCAGAATAGGAGAATGTAACATGACAGTTAGGCTAGCACTTTCAGTCAACGGTTCGCGCCTCAACAGCAGCATTGCCCAACTCGCCCAAATCGGCAAACTGCCGGGAGGAGGTGTCAGTCGGGTAGCTTTTACCAAAGAAGATTTGCTGGCGCGCAAACTTGTTGAGTCTTGGATGCGAGAAGCAGGGATGACAGTTCGGATTGACGCGGCTGGAAATACAATTGGCAGATATCCCGGATTGCGCGAAGGTGCCGCACTAGCAACCGGTTCTCACATTGATACTGTTCCTACGGGGGGGCATTTCGACGGAGTTTTGGGAGTTTTGGCAGGAATTGAAGTCGTGCGGGTGTTGCGCGAAAACGGCCTGCGCTTGGAACACGCCATTGAGACGATCGTATTTACCGACGAAGAAAGCACCGTTATCGGCTGCAAAGCGATGGCGGGAAATACAGTCAACAACCCCGAATATTACCGTCGCAGCGATGCCACTTCCATCCAAACTTGTTTAGCACAAATTGGCGGAGATTGGTCAAAAATTGCGGAGGCAAAACGCCATCCCAAAGAAATAGCTGCTTTTGTGGAATTGCACGTCGAACAAGGAGGTGTTTTGGAAAGTACGGGCGACTGTATAGGAGTAGTCAAAGGAATTGTCGGACAGTACCGCCTGGGAGTGAGAGTAACGGGCAGCCCCAATCATGCTGGATCGACGCCCATGCACGCCAGAAAGGATGCGCTGGTAGCGGCTTCCCAAATGGTATTAGCAGTCAACAAGCTAGCAGTAGAAACACCCGGAGAACAAGTGGCAACGGTAGGTTACTTAACTGTGTGGCCGAATGCTACGAATACTGTACCGGGAAAAGTCGAGTTTAAAATCGACTTGCGCGATTTGTCTGAAACTAATTTGGAACAGTTGTTAGCTAAAATGAAATTGGAGTTTCAAGCAATAGCCTCTGCCACCCAAACCGAAATCGAAATAACTCAATTGCTGCACGTACAGCCAACACTAGCAGCACCAAAGATTCAGAATGCAATTGTAGAAGTTTGTCAAGAATTAGGGTTTAGTTACAGGCATTTAATTAGCCGGGCCGGACACGACGCCCAAGAAATCGGACGCTTTACCGATATGGGGATGATTTTCGTGGCTTCTCGGGGCGGCATCAGCCATGCAGAAGATGAGTATACTTCGCCAGAACAGTGTACTCAGGGGGCGAATGCGCTGCTGCAAACCTTCCTAAAGCTCGATCGGCTGTATGCTGCTAAGGGCGATCGATTCATCGAGTTGCAGGGCATCATTAAAATGTGATAATAAGTGACTGCCGAGCATCTAAAAAATACGCCAATATTATCCGTTTCTAGATTTCAAGAAGGGTTGGCGATTGCCTCAAGGGCGATTGCCTTTGAGGCAATCGCCCTAATAGTCAAGCGGGGTGCGATCGTAGTTGTGTCCGCACTACATATATTGTGTCTGCGTAAATCCTGTTAGGAATGAAATTTTCCTGAGAAGTTACCGAAAGAATAGTAGTATAAATAGTAGTCTTGGCTAAATATTTTTTGTGATGAAATTAAATCTGTCTAAAATTTCTAAATGGGTAGCAATCCTATTTACTACTATTTTAATCACTTTCGCCTTACCTTTGCTGGCGAGGGAGATTCAACTCCCCGGGAGTCGGTGGGTAGAAGTACGGCAAGTTAGGGGAAGCGTAACATATCAAGGCAGACCAGCAAAAGTGGGCGATCGCCTGACAACAGCCGGCCAGCAAATCTCCACAGGCAAAAACTCTAGCGCGGTTTTAGCGGTAGACACTGGCATCGCTACGATTAATCTAGCAGAATTAAGCACCGTCCAAGTTAAAGGTCTGTCCGTTGCTGTCAATGGAGGTAGAGTTACCTTGCTGTCAGTCCCCGCAGGATTGGCAAGAGTTTCGGCCCGACGCTTGACTAACGCCAATTCGCGCCTAGAAATTAACAGCCCAGCGGGAGTTGTGGGTGTCAGGGGGACTGAGTTCGCCGTGGGTGTTGGCCCAGAGGGAAAAGCCGCAACTGCCTTATTTGAGGGGAAGGTTGACGCTAGCGCTCAAGGGCAAACTGTGAAGATAGAAAAGGGCTATGCTTCCGTCACTTTTCCCGGCAATCCTCCCAATCCACCCCAGGCATTCAAAGAAAATCTGAACTATGAATTGATCAGTTTATCAGCCATCAGTCAAGACAAAGTTCGATGCATTTGTACTGTCGATCCGCTGAATTTAGTGTATTTAAACGGCCAACCCTTAAAGATGGATCGAACAGGTAAAATCGACGAGATAGTGCCGAGACCAGCTAACTCTGACTACTGGCTAGTTGTTCGCAGTCCGGTGGGAAATGAGGTGTCTTATGAACTCGGTGCTAGTTTACTTAAGAAATAGATAATGACTCAATTAATAATCCCTCGTTTGCGAGTTTTTTTTACCCGCAGCCAATCCTTACTGCCGGGGGTTGCTGCTGCTCTTATTTCCTTGGGCGCGTTGCATTTGGGTGGCTGGAAACCGCTGGAACAACTGAGTTCTAACAGCCTGTTTCAACTTCGCGAAAGTCGAATTTTACCCAAACCTATTTGGGATAAACGAGTGGTGGTCATTGCCATAGACGAAGCAAGTTTAAGAAAGTTGGGGAGATTTCCGTTTTCGCGCGATCGCTACACTCAATTATTACAAGCCCTTTCCCCTGCTAAACCCGCAGTCGTTGGTTTCGACATTATTTTTGCCGAATCCAGTCCCCAAGATGACCAACTTGCAGACGCTATGAGTGCAACAGGTAATGTAGTGTTAGCTAAGGCTTGGGATGACCGAGGAAAACCGCTACCAATTGTACCAACTTTAGAAGCCGCAGCCGCCGATCGAGGTCATATTTTCCATAAGTCAGACACAGATGGAATCGGTCGTCAAGCCACGCTGTGGTTGCGAGATATTCCCTCATTGGGAATTGCCATGCTGCGAGTTTACAACGCCGACAAGCAACCGCAATCTGGAGGGCTAGAAAAGTTTTTATCACCGCCTAATAACGGCAGTCTAGAATTTTACAGTGCAGGGATAAATTGGCCTGGAAAAACGCAATTTCTACCGACTTATTCGTTTGCTGATGTTCTGGAAGGTAAAATTACCACAGATGCTTTTAAAGACAAATTGGTATTAGTAGGTATGACGGCAACAGGTTTAGATCCTTTGCGGACTCCTTTAAATCAAATTTCACCCACCAGTGGGATTTACCTTCATGCCGCAGTTATCGATAACTTGCTAAATAACCGACTGCTGCAACCTTTACCTGGCTGGACAAGTTGGCTGATATTACTTTTAATTGGGCCAATTACTAGCGGAATATTATCGAAATCTGGGCCCAGGGGACGAATTGCGATCGCTATCCTTTTCCCTCTAATCTGGTATGCAGTTTCTTTCTTATTATTTACGTTTAATTCTCTACTAATGCCCATTGCTGCACCGATTGGTACGATCGTCTTAGCTGGAATTGGACTGCAACTGCGAGAACAACAAGAGAAACAACAATTAATGAGCCTATTTGAAAAATACATGGCAAAAGAAACTGCTGAATTAATTTGGCAGCGAAAAGACGAAATCTTTAAAAATGGCGAACTGCAACCGCAAGAAATGGTCGCTACGGTTTTATTTATGGATATTCGAGGGTTTACTAGCATTTCCGAGCAACTATCTCCAGATGAATTGATGCCTTGGCTAAATCTATATTTAAATGCCATGAGTGAGTGTATTATGAATCACGGCGGCGTGATCGATAAATATATTGGCGATGCAATTATGGCAATATTTGGCATTCCCTTTCCTCATACTAAACCTGAAGAAATCAAACAGGACGCTCAAAATTGTATTGCCGCTTGTTTGGATATGTCAGAACGATTGAAAGAATTAAATCAGAAGTTTCAAAGGGAAGGAAAGCCAAAAATTGAATTCGGAGTTGGCATTCATACAGGGTCGATTATTGCTGGAACTGTCGGCGGCGGGAATCGATTAAATTTTTCGGTTTTAGGAGATACTGTGAATATTGCCGCCAGGTTAGAACCAATGAATAAAGATATTAAAGAAGACAATCCTTATCGAGTATTAATAACAGGAGAAACCTGGGAATTGGTGAGCGATAGCTACGAAGCAAAACCCGTTAAGAGTATTCAATTAAGAGGCAGAAAACAAGAAACAACTATTTGTGCGCTTGTTGGCAAAAAATGAAGATGATTTTCGTGGCTTCTCGGGGCGGCATCAGCCATGCAGAAGATGAGTATACTTCGCCCGAACAGTTTACTCAGGGGGCGAATGCGCTGCTGCAAACCTTCCTAAAGCTCGATCGGCTGTATGCTGTGTATGCTGCTAAGGGCGATCGATAATCTGCGTTCAAAGCGATGTATGGTGCGTGACAGCGAATAGATTTGTGCGGTAGTATAAGAACTCAGCATTCACGCACCGCAACTTTATATAATAGCAGAGTTTTTTAGCTAAATTGATATTATATCTAGGACTTCGAGTTACCATATAAAAAATACAAGCCAGCGTGGATATCAACCAACAAAAAGAACAATTTAGCAACACCTACCTGCAAGCCATCGCCAGCGTTGCAGGCTATTCTCTTTACAAACCATTTGTAGACGACGATAGCGTAGACTGGGGAATTGCTGCCAAAGGAGGGACAGGTAGCATCCGAGCACCTCGCTTAGAATTGCAGTTAAAATCGACATCAAGGGATGTTCGAGAAAATAACTCGATTCGCTACCCTCTCAAACTCAAAAACTACGATGACTTGAGAATAGATGACTTCGCCGTACCCCGAATTTTAGTTGTTGTTTTAATCCCCGAAACAATAGCAAACTGGTTAACTCAGTCAGAAACAGAAACCTGCATGAAGGAATGCGGATATTGGATATCCCTGCGGGGAATGCCAGAAACACAAAACACCACCGCTGTCACAGTCACTATACCGAGAACTAATCAATTTACAGTCATCGCCCTTCAGTCAATTATGGAGGGGATTAGCCAAGGAGTTCAACCATGAAAGTCACATTCCAAGATAGCGAAACCCTCCAAACAGTCAACCTAAATCAAGTTAGAAATTACCTGCAAATTCACGGGTGGAATGAAGACAAACCTTTCTTAGAAAATGCCACACTTTGGCACAAACCAGTCGCCGGAGAGGAATTTGAAATATTACTCCCCAACCAACAAAATCTCGGAGATTATGCTGCCCGAATCCGGGAGATAATCGAAATATTAGAATCCGTAGAAAATCGATCGCAAAGTGAAATTTTAGCAGACTTAATTACCGGGATTCCCAATACAACTATTCAGGGAGTCGTGATGCAAATTCACACGCCCAACGCCGACAAACTAAGTGGCGAAATTACCTTAGTCGGTGTAATTGCCGACAAATTACAGAAAATTAAAACCGAACTTGCAGACAAAGATTATATCCTCGCTATCAAAGCTTATCAAGAACGCTTGCCTTTCATCTGTACGGGAGATTTAATCAAAGAAAATCAAACCTTTACTCTGAAAAATCCCCGCAACTTTACTCTAGATAATTTATGGCAAAATTAACAGATAATGTTACAGGAGTGAGAGCGCGGGAACTCTTGGTACTGCCCCTATAGAACAAATATCCGCATAAATCTTACTTGCTAAAACTCTAGCCAAATTAACAGGTACGGCATTCCCAACCATTTTGTAGCCGTCAGCAATATACTTGTACTTGAAAATAAAGTCATCCGGGAAAGTCTGAACTCGCGCACACTCTCGCACAGAAAGCCGACGGTAAGGCTGAGGCGAATTCGGATCAAAAATGCGCTGATCTTTGCCAACTAAAATCATTTTACTAGCTTGAGGGTGCAGAGGTGCGTGTCTGCCGCTGGCCTGAATTGTAAAGGAAGATTCACCCCAACTTCTAACTCGATTCCGGGACATATAAATGCTGGAAAAACTCAAATCTGCACATTCGTGATTTGCGACAGAATCGTGATAATTATCTACTTTACTCTTGACTGGAATTGGGGCGATCGCCTGCAAGTCAAAAATTGCATCTTGCAGCGTCAAAACCTCGGTTCCAGGTGCGGGAAACTCAAAACCAAAACCCAGATCCTGACGATAACCGATCACAATCACCCTTTGCCTATCTTGGGGAACACCAAAATTTTTAGCATTCACCAACTTGAACGAAACCCGATACCCAAGTTCCTCAAACTGCGATAATATATAAGTGAAAGCATCCTGATTTCTGGGCGCTAAGATGCCGCTAACATTCTCAGCTAAAAAAAACAAAGGCTGCTTGTCTCGGACAATTCTAATATACTCCCAAAAAAGCTGACCCCGAGAATCATCAATTCCCCGTTTCGCGCCCGCCGCACTCCAACTTTGACAAGGAGGCCCGCCAATAATCCCAACACAGTCAGGAATTTCATCAGAATTAATTTTTCGGATATCTCTGCGATCTAAAATAGTTTCAGGATGGTTAAATTGATAGGTATCCCAAATAGTGCGATCGTACTCATTAGCCCAAACCGGATTAAACCCAGCCCGACGAAAACCTAAATCCAATCCACCACAACCCGCAAACAGAGAAATAATATTCAAAGCCACCTTTTGTTACCCGCAATAAATACAATAAATTAATAATAAAACTTTCTTTGATGAGATATCTGTCTCTTGCTTCTCTCACTCTGCGCCCTCTGCGCCCTCTGCGGTTAAAGAAAAAAATATAATTCACAAACAAACAGAATTTATAATCCTCAATGAATGCAAACTCCATCCTCAAATCTTACCAACACTTCGGCGTCCACCTCGGCCTCGAAAGAATTCACCAACTCCTCGAAAAACTCGACAACCCCCACAAACAAGTACCCATTATCCACGTTGCCGGCACAAATGGCAAAGGTTCCGTTTGCGCTTATCTCTCATCGGTACTCACAGCAGCAGGTTATCGAGTCGGGCGCTACACATCCCCGCACTTAATCGATTGGACAGAAAGAATTTGTATCAACCAAAAACCAATTTCTACAATAGCATTGCAAGACTGTTTAGAAAAAGTTGTCCGCGCTGCTGAAGGTAATACGGAAACTCCGACTCAATTTGAAATCATCACCGCCGCAGCTTGGCTGTATTTCGCCGAACAAAAAGCAGATATTGCAGTGATTGAAACCGGATTGGGCGGTAGATTAGACGCGACTAATGTTTGCGAAACTCCGCTTGTGAGTGTGATTACTTCTATCAGTCTCGAACACTGGCAAATCCTCGGCCCGACTGTCGCTGATATTGCTGGGGAAAAAGCGGGAATTATTAAATCAAAGTGTCCGGTAGTTGTCGGAGAATTGCCGGAATCTGCTAGATTAGTAGTAGAAAAAAAGATTCAAGAATTAGACTGTCCGGCAGTTTGGGTAAAACCTGCGGTAGATTTAGGAGACGGATTTGCAGAATATTATCCAAGTCCAGAAATTGACGTTAATTCTGATTCATCTGCGGTTAAAATAAGATATAAATTGCCATTGCTGGGACAAGTTCAATTAATGAATTCGGCGATCGCACTTGCAACTCTCCACACTCTGCAAAACCTAGGATGGCAAATCTCCCAAAGTGCGATCGCACAAGGAATCGCCCAAACCCAATGGCCGGGTAGACTTCAGCAGGTAACTTGGAACAACCGCAACATCCTGATTGACGGCGCGCACAACCCTGCTGCTGCGATCGCCCTGCGCGAATATGTAGACAATCTTACCGCTTCCCCGTCGCCGATTAACTGGGTAATCGGGATTCTCGCGACGAAAGACTGCGATGATATTTTACAAGCATTACTCAAAAAGGGCGATCGGCTTTATCTCGTTCCCGTACCCGATCAAAACTCAGCATCCCCCACAGAATTAGCCGCCATTGCTGAAAATATCTGCCCTGAATTAACTCTCACTCAAGCTTTTCCCGACTTAACAACAGCTTTAGATGCGGCTGTTACCGACGAAAACCTCACAATCCTGTGCGGTTCACTTTATCTAGTCGGCTATTTTCTGCAACAACAATCTCAAACTTAAACGCATCAGGATTGTGTTTCTTCCTCTGTAAAAATGGGAGGCCATAATTCCGAAACGGGCAATTCCCAACCGGGAAAAAGCTCTGGTACTGTTAAAATATCGCCATTTGCTAAAATAGTCGGTTCACCAGTCGATCGATAAATTGCCACTGTTTCCTCATCAGGATCGATCAGGATGCCGACAACCGCACCCAGCTCTATAAACTTCAAAACCTTAGTTTCTATAGCCTTAATGCGATCGCTTTGAGATTTAATCTCAACCACCAAATCGGGAACAAGTTCACCAAAATAACGCGGACTTTGGCGCAAGCGGGCCGCCCGCACAAACGAAACATCTGGCGCTTTGACGTTGGTATTCGGCATGATGAAACCGCCTGCGGAGTCAAACACTCTCCCCAAGCGGCGTGGATTTATCCAAGCGAAGAGAAAGGCGATGAGACGGCTACTGATTTCACTGGATACAATGTCTGATGGGCCCATAACTGAAATTTTCCCGTCTTCTAGTTCAATTGTGTAATCTAAACCCGCTTCGGAAAAAAGGGTCTGAACTTGGTTTAAATCTTTGACTGTCATCGCTGTCATAAAAGTTTTCTCCCATTATTCAGTTGAATCTTAATTCTAACATAACTCAGAATTAAAAATAAATGAATGATTGATTGAAGATGCGACAAAACGCACAACAATATAATATTGTACCAGATTATTATCGAGTTTAAATAAACCAAATGACACTACATCCAAAAACGAACCAACCTTGGTAGATGTAATTGAGAAACTGGACAAGCTATCGGCTAATGTAGATACTCTATCGACAGATGTGGACAAGCTATCGGCTAATGTAGATAAGCTATCGAGGGATTCCGAGAAGTTTAACGATCGCTTTTCTAACTACCAGCAAGCAACTCAGTGGGTAGTACAACTTGCTTTCACTTTAATTGCTAGTGCCACTATTACAGTGATTATCACTTCGGTGCTGCGGAAATAATAAATTCAGGGAGAAGTCAGAAACCGGGTTTTTTGACGACAATATTTCGCCACAGCCCTCAGATAGTGCCAAAAACCCCGTTTCTTTGGCCTTGATGCACATCGCACTTTTCACCTCAATAAGGGCGATTCACGCTCGGGATACCTGCGCTTCACGCCCTTTCGATAGCCTGGAGAAGCAGAAAGGGCGATCGCACGGGATTGTTCAGCGTTCCTCCTTCTGTTAAAATATCTAAACCTTTGCCATTTCCCGAATAATCTGTCACTTGACCACCCGATGATGCACCGACGCTGATGATATTGTCAAACTGAAGGGATGCTTTGCCTAAAGCTGATATTTCTTGGGGATTATTGCCAGCAGGAACGACAACAACGATGTGATTTTTGCGAGCGTATTCTAGGGCATTTTCTTCGGCTTCTGTCAGTTCGTAGCGAGAAACTATTTTGCCGCTAACATCAACTTGAGTTAGTTCAAAACTAATGTTAACAACTGCATTGAGTCGATCGGATTTTTTGGCGTTATCGACAAATTCAATTAAGGATTCTGCCCAACTGTTATTGCCACTAGCCCTACCTAACCAAATCGGTGCTTCATTGTTAATGCCGTCGATGCCTTTGCTATTATTTTGAGTGGCGGCAATTAAGCCTAAAACATGAGTTCCTTGTTCGCTGCCTTCACCGGATTGAATTAAGGGATTATCATCATTAGCAATGCGGTCTTTTCCGAGAGTAATGCGGCTGTAGTCTATGTCGAAATTATTGGCATTAAATCCTGTACTAATAATACCGACTAAGGGTTGAGATGCTTTTGAAAAAGGGAATGAGGTAGTCGTTGTGACTGGATTCGAGCCGATATCTTGTGGATAATTTGTGGGTTCTGTATTGGTTTTTTCTTGACTATTTGTGGCTATTATGCTGGTTGCATTGGGTGCGACAGGTTGAGTTATTGGAGCAACTTCTTGAATAGAAATTGCTGGCTGGCTGTTGGTAGAAATTGCTGGTTTAGCTAATTCTGGTATTGCCGTTACTGGCTTGCTATCTGTCGCAATTGATTGATTGACAGTCGAAAGTTCTTGAGGATAAATATTTGGCTTGCTTTCGTGGACTATCGGCTGAAAAGTTTTACCAGATGCTTGAGTAGAAATTGCTGGTTGTTCATCGGTTTTAGGGCTGAGAGTAACAGCAGGTTGTGGTTGATTTATCTTGGTTTCTGTCTCAACGGTTGAAATGTTTTTAGGCGCAGGTTGAGGTGCAATTGCTTGAGATTCGATTTCAACTGATTTCGTTACAGTTTTATCTGAAGCCGGTGCATCTTTTGTGGTAGTAGAAATAGGGGTTGCGATCGCCTCTTTTTCTTCTTTTATTGTCAACGGATCGATGACTGTTGGAGATGAAGTCACCGAATCGGTTTTGACAGACTCATTCGGAGTGGAAGTCAGTACGATCGCCAATTTCTCATCTTCAGCCTTCACCTCAGACACGACAGCCTTGTCTGAAACCGGCAAATCCTTGGTAGAAGTATCGATCGAATCTTCAGCCTTCACCTCAGACACGAC